>JALZAH010000570.1 GCA_030948425.1 Actinomycetota bacterium | reverse complement strand
GGGTCGATCCCCGCCCCCTGCATGACGCCGGCATCGGCTCGGTCCTCGGCGGCCAGGATGATCTCTTCGCCAGGCGCCGGACCGGCGGCCATGGCTCGCACGATGCCCGATTCACCCTGCACAGGATCGTCCGCCGCCGCATAGGTGGCACCCTGGAGGGCGGCGGCGTCATCGGGCTGCTCCTGATCGAGCACGTGGACCTGGGCGTGCATGACGATCTTGACGTAGTCGTCGTCGATGCCCGACACCAGCTGACCGAACATCGAGTAGCCCTCGCGCTGCCAGGCCACCAGGGGATCCTGCTGACCCATGGCCCGGAGTCCGATGCCCTCCCGCAGGTAATCCATCTCCGAGAGGTGCTCTCGCCACTTCTGATCGACCAGTTGCAGCATGACCTCGCGCTCGAGGGCCCGCATGGTCTCAGCCCCGCCCGGCATCTGCTCCTCGCGGGTCTCGTAGTAGGCGATGGCCTCGGCGGCCAGCGCCTCATAGATCTCGTCGCCGCTGGTCGCTGCGCTCAGGGACTCCACATCGGTGGTCGTCGGGAAGTACGAGCGGGTCTCGGTCAGCAGGCCGTCGAGGTTCCAGTCCTCGGCGTAGTCGGTGCTGCAATGGGCGGCGACGATGGAGTCAAGGGCCGACGACAACACGTCGATGGTCCGAGCCCGCAGATCCTCACCCTCGAGGATCTGCATGCGTCGGGCGTAGATCACCTTCCGTTGCTCGTTCATCACCTCGTCGTATTTGAGAACGTCCTTGCGGACCTCGGCGTTGCGACCCTCGACGGTGTTCTGAGCTCGCTCGATGGCCTTGCTGACCATGCGCGAGTCGATGGGCACGTCATCGGGCAGCGCCCGGCCCATCACCCAGTTCATGGCTCCGGTGGCGAAGAGACGCATGAGCTCGTCCTCGAGCGACAGGAAGAAGCGGCTCTCGCCCCGGTCCCCCTGACGGCCCGAGCGGCCGCGGAGCTGGTTGTCGATGCGGCGCGACTCGTGTCGCTCGGAGCCGAGCACGTACAGGCCGCCCGCCTCACGCACCTTGGCCGCCTCGTCCTCACAGACCTCGGTGTACTTGGCCACCAGCTCGTGGTAGCGGGCCCGCCCGTCCTCGGAGTCGAGACCCAACCCGCTGGCCACGATGTCTTGGACAGCCAGGTTCTCGGGGTTGCCGCCCAAGACGATGTCTACCCCCCGGCCGGCCATGTTGGTGGCGATCGTCACCCCACCGAGTCGACCGGCCTGGGCCACCACCTGGGCCTCTTGGTCGTGCTGCTTGGCGTTGAGCACGTGGTGGGGGATGCCCCGCTCGCTGAGCAGAGCACTGAGCACCTCAGACTTGGACACCGAGGCGGTACCCACCAGGATCGGCTGACCTGTGGCGTGACGCTCCTCGATGTCGTCGCAGACGGCATTGAACTTGGCCAGCTCGGACTTGTAGATCAGGTCCTGCTCGTCGGCCCTGATCAGGTCGCGGTTGGTGGGAATGGGCACCACTGGCAGGGTGTAGGTGTTGGCGAACTCGGAAGCCTCGGTCTCGGCCGTGCCGGTCATGCCCGACAGCTTCTTGTACAAGCGGAAGTAGTTCTGCAGGGTCACCGTCGCCCAGGTGTGGTTCTCCTCTTTGATCTGGACGCGCTCCTTGGCCTCCACCGCCTGGTGCAGGCCCTCGGACCAGCGCCGCCCGTCGAGGATCCGGCCGGTGAACTCGTCGACGATCTTCACCTCGCCGTCCGCCACGATGTAGTCCTTGTCGCGGCGGTAAAGCTCCTTGGCCTGCAGGGCCTTGGTCAGCTGATGCACATAGTTGGACGACACCAGGTCGTAGAGGTTGTCGATGCCGAGGGCCCGCTCGACCTTCTCGATGCCGTCCTCGGTAGGGGCGACGGTTCGCTTCTCCTCGTCGACCTCGTAGTCCTCGTCGCGTACCAGGGACCGGGCGACCCCGGCGAACTGGTAGTAGAGGCGAGCAGAGTCCGTGGACGGCCCGGAGATGATCAGCGGCGTCCTGGCCTCGTCGATGAGGATCGAGTCGACCTCGTCGACGATGGCGTAGGTGTGACTTCGCTGCACCATGTGCTCGAGGGAGCGGGCCATGTTGTCGCGCAGGTAGTCGAAGCCGAACTCGGTGTTGGTCCCATAGGTGACGTCGCATCCGTACGCCGCCTTCTTGGCGTCCCAATCGTCGATTTCCGGAGCGATCCGCCCCACGGTGATGCCCAGCGACCGGTGGACCGCTCCCATCCACTCGGCGTCGCGCCGGGCCAGGTAGTCGTTGGTGGTGACGACGTGCATGCCTTCGCCGGTCAAGCCGTTCAGGTACACCGGCAGGGTGGAGACGAGCGTCTTGCCCTCTCCGGTCTTCATCTCGGCGATCCAGCCGAAGTGCAGGGCGGCGCCACCCATGAGCTGCACGTCGAAGTGACGCTGGCGGATGGTCCGCCGGGCCGCCTCCCGGACGGTGGCGAAGGCCTCGATCAGCAGATCGTTGAGATCCTCACCGTTGTCGATGCGCTGGCGAAACTCGAGGGTGCGATGCGCCAGTGCCTCGTCGCTCAATGCTTCGATCTCGGGCTCGAGGGCGTTGATGTCCGGCACCAGAGCCTGGAGGGCACGGACCTTCTTGCCTTCACCGGCGCGCAGGATCTTGGTGAAGATGCTCATGGCGTCCACCATCGTACCGGCCGCAACCGGCGGTCAGTCGCCGGGCGGTGCCGTGATCCGCGTCGAATGGAGACCGTCCCGCAGGAACAGGTCAGCCGTCGCCTCCGTGGGGGTCCACGATGCGCTGGCGCACGGCGTACATGGCCGCCTCCATGCGGGTGTGGAGGTGCAGCTTCTCCAGGATGGAGCGAACGTGGTTCTTCACGGTGTTCTCCGAGATGAACAACGTGTCGCCGACCTCTCGGTTGCTCATCCCCCGAGCCACCAGCTTGAGCACGTCGAGCTCCCGGGCGGTGAGGGAGGGCGCCGGTGCCTCCTGGCGCTGGTCGGCCCGGTCGGCCAGTGACTTGAACTCGGTGAGCAACTTGGAGGCCATGTTGGGCGAGATGCGGCTCTCCCCCCTGGTCACTGCCCTGATGGCCTCGGGCACGTCCTCGATGGACACCTCCTTGAGCAGATAGCCGTTGGCTCCGGCCCTGATCGCCTCGTAGAGGTCGTCCTCGTCGTCGCTCACGGTGAGCATGAGGATCTGCACGGTGGGCACCAACTCCCGGATCTTCTGGGTCGCCTCGATGCCGCTGAGGCGGGGCATACGAACATCCATGAGGACGACGTCGGGACGGACCTCACCGGCCAGGGCGACGGCCTCAGCGCCGTCCGCGGCCTCGCCTACGAGCTCCATGTCCTCCTCGTCGTCGAGCACCACGTACAGGCCCTTGCGGAACACCGCCTGGTCATCGGCGATCATGACCCGCACATGCGATGCCCCGGGCATGGGTTGCACGGTAGCTCGCCGTGACCAGCGAGGCGACGTGGACGTGGACCGTCCGGGCCAGGGGGCCGGGCGGGGCCGGGGCCCCCACCGTCACCCCCCGGGGGAGGACCTCAGCGGCTGACCTGGTCTTTGACCCCACACTCGCCTGCTGCGACGTTGTTCGGGCCGGGAGGGGCGGGATGACCCCCAACCCTGCCGGTGATCCCGCATGGTGTCGTCTCCCCCCTCGGCGCGCCGTTCGCGACGAGGGCGGGCAGGGCTTACCCCTAAGCCGCACCATGCTCAGCAACCAAGAGTTGCCTTACGTGGGTCGTTTCGCCTGCGACTGGCATCGACTTGCAACCACAGACCCGCTGAGGTCCGGCCCTGAGTGTACCGGCGAAGCGATCCGGCCTGTGACGTCTCGGCCCGGGCGGCCCGAGCAGGACATGATCAGGCCCCGAGCTGAGCCTTGAGGTCGACCAGGGCGGGCACGGGTCCTGGATCGACCCCGGCCTGAGCGGCCATCCACAGCGATACGTAGTCACCGAAGAGTATGAGATCGAACAGTTGGGCCAGGTCTCCATCGCCCTCGGCACGCACCTCGATGACGTCGGCCAGCACCTCACGCTCGACCTCGGAGATCAGCTCGAAACGGCGCCCGACCTGGGGGTGCTCATTGTCATGTCGGAGGGCGACGCCGGTGAGGACCTGGCGGGTCACATCCCCGTGCTGACCCCACCCGCAGACCTCGTTGTGACACAGCTCGGGCTGGGCCGACCAGAACGCCGGGGCCTTGGCGTTCTCGTTGATCTGGGTCTTCCAGCGCATGGCCGCCACCGAACCCACGCCGACGCTGCCACTGATCAGCGGCAGGGTTCGACCGATCCGCCGGGCCACGTCGGCGGCGGGGGAGGTGTCCCCGGTGACTGCGAAGGCGTCCCGGCGGCGAACCAGCTGATCGACTGCGGCGTCGATCCAGTAGTCGCTGCTCAACAGCAGGCCCATGTTCTCGAGGACGACCAGGGGGGGGAAGGCCATAGCCCCGATGGCTGCTCGGGGCTGAGGGATCTCGGAGGGCACCGGGACCACCGGAGCGGCCCAGCTGTCCGCCAGGTGGGCGAGCTCGCCCCCCCCGGTGATGACCACCATCTTGGCTCCGGCCAAGGCGGCGTCTGAGGCAGCCTGGATGGTCTCCTCAGTGTTGCCGGACGCAGAGATGGCGAACACCAACGAGCCCTCGCCGACGAAGGCAGGCAGTTCGTAGGACTTTACGGTGACCACCGGGACCGGCAGGAGCGGCGCAGCGATGGCGGCGAGCACGTCTCCAGCCACGCCGCTGCCGCCCATGCCAACCACCACCACGGACTCGATCGTCTCGGGATCGGCCACCGAGCCCAGCCGCCGGGCTCTGATGACAGCGTTGGCGACCTGGTCCGGGAGGGCCTCAGCCAGATCGAACATGCCGACGGTGTCGAGTACAGCCACGCGTGTCTCCTCTTGTTCGGACATCCGGATGCTCCGATCGTTGCTGTTAGCAGGTCGTTCTCTGCCGACCGACCGCAGGCTCAGGCCGTGAAGGTGGGGGCGATGCCCTCCGTCTCGGCTCGGGCCCGAAGACGCTGATCCTCGTTGTCGTCGACGGTCTCGGCCTCGTCGATGAGCATGATGGGGATGTCGTCGGTGATCAGGTAGCGCCGCTTCAGGCGGGGGTTGTAGAGCGCGTCCTCGTCGGGAAAGTACAACAAGGGCCCCTTGTCCTCGGGGCACGCCAGGATCTCCAGAAGCTTCGGATCGAGGGCCACTAGGCCAACTCCTTGATCAGGGCCACGACCTCATCGACGTGGGCTGCGCACTGGGGGGCGCTGGCCGCTTCGAGGTTCAGTCGGAGCAAGGGTTCGGTGTTGGAGGGGCGCACGTTGAACCACCAATCTCCAAGATCAACGGTGAGGCCGTCCAGGCGCGACTGGGCGGCAGCGGGTGACGCGTGGGCGAAGGTGGCGGCCACCGCGTCGATGACTCCTCCCGGGTCGGCCACCTCGGTGTTGATCTCCCCGGAGCCGGCGTAACGCTCGAACTCCTTGCGGACCTCGGAGAGTGGACGGCCGGCGACGGAGAGCAGCTCGGTGACCACGAGGGCGGCGATGCAACCGGAGTCGGCCCGATAGTTGTCCCGGAAGTAGTAGTGCCCGGAGTGCTCCCCTCCGAAGACCGCTTCGGTCGTCGCCATGATCCCCTTGATGAAGGAGTGGCCGACTCGGGTCACCACCGGCTTCCCCCCACGTTCGGCAATGATCTCGGGGACGGCCTTGGAGCAGATGAGGTTGTGGAGAATGGTCGCCCCCGGGTATTTGGCGAGCATGGCGGCGGCGACCATGGCCGTGGTCGTCGAACCCGAGACAGGCTCCCCGGCGTCATCCACCAAGAAGCAACGGTCGGCATCGCCGTCGAAGGCCAGGCCCAGGTCAGCGCCCGTCTCCAGGACGCGGCGACGAAGATCGGCGAGGTTGGCGGTCTGGATGGGGTCGGCCGGGTGGTTGGGGAACGAACCATCGAGCTCGGCGAAGAGGATCTCGAGATCGAAGCCCAGTCCTTCGAACACGGCCGGCACGACGAGGCCGCCCATGCCGTTGGCTGTGTCCGCTATCACCCTGAGTGGCGACAACGACGCGAGGTCGACGAAGGACCGGACCTTGATGGCGTAGTCGTCGAGGACATCGCGCTCGGTGAGCGAGCCGGGCGCAACGGGGGCGGCCGGCGCCGGGCCCCTCGTGATCGTCGCCTTGATCTCTGCCAGCCCGGACTCCACACCGACGGGGCGGGCGCCGGACAGGCACAACTTGATCCCGTTGTACTTCGCCGGGTTGTGGGAGGCGGTGAACATGGCCCCTGGGGCGTCGAGGTAGCCGGAGGCGAAGTACAACTCATCGGTGGAGGTCATCCCCAGGTCGACGACGTCGACTCCCTGTGCCGTCGCTCCGGTGGCGAAGGCGCGGGACAGCTCGACCCCCGACGGACGCATGTCTCGGGCCACGAGCACCGTGGGTGCGCCAGCGAAGGTGGCAAAGGCCGCCCCCACGGAACGAGCCAGGTCGGCATCCAACTGGTCCGGCACCGTGCCGCGGATGTCATACGCCTTGAAGACCTCGTCAGGAGCGCCCATGCCGGCGCAACACTACTCAGCGGCCCGCAACCTGCCGGTGCCGGGGTCACGGGTCAGTCCGACGGCGACGCCGGGCCGGCGTCGGTCGGTTGGGGATCCTCCCGGGCCGGGGGCCGGTCCTGGTCGTGTGCGGCTGCCTCGGGCCGCCCCTGCCAGCCGGTCGCGTAGTAGCGAGCCAGGTCGAGACCGCCGGTCTGGCCGAGCCACAGGTCGAGGTCGCCGTTGACACCCCTTCCGCCGGTCGGGAGGATGTCGGCCAGGGCCTGTCCCAGGCGCTGGTAGGGCTCGCTCATGCCGGTCGAACTGGCATCGATGACCTCGGGTTCGGCCACCAGAGGGCCCGCCACCTGTCTCGGGCGTCGGAGCGCGTAGCGGACCGGCTTGAGGCGGATGAGGGCGACGAAGCCGGCGATCCCGGCCAGGGTCACCAAGAAACCGAACCAGTCGATGGGGGTGTAGCCGTAGTGCAGACGGACGTGCTTGGATGTCGGCACCACGACCATCAGGTTGGGAGTGACCCGGTAGACACCCTTGGCCCCCGAGACCTTCCAGTTGGGGAAGTACGACACCTTGACCAGCACCGGGACGCCGGTGCGATCGACGTTGAAGTTGACGGTGTCATCACCCAGCTTGATGGCGCTCACGTTCACCGGCGGCAGCGGGGTGCGGGGCGGCGACGGATCCCTAGAGGGCACTCGGGCCCAGCTGCGCGGCCCCGAAGCGGCCTCGAACACGTCGGATCTGGACGGGTCGAGGTACCACGACTCGGACGCTCTGAGCCAGGCGTCGCCCCCCGACGCCGTCCCCTTCATCACCACCGGTCGGTTGGTGAGAGCTGTGACCTTCTGAGCGTCGGCGACCCTGTAGATCTTCCAGGTCCGCTGCAGCACCGACGTGGTCCCGTTGGTGGTGTAGCTGACCGGGTACGGTCCGACCGAGCCGACCTGGGTGAGATCGGGGTCGGCGGCCGCCTGGGTCTGAGTCTCAGGAGTGAGCGCCATGTAGTACTTCACCCCCAGCATCTGCAGGTGGGCCACGCCCGAGGCCACGTCGGGGGTGGAGCTGCCTGAGGGGCTGAGCAGGGTGGTCTTGGAGTAGTTGAGCCCTCGCTCGGGGTCAGCCGGGTGCAACGAAAGCTCCGACGCGTTGAGGAAGTGATATGGCGTGGTGGCCGACGACTCGTAGTAGAGACCCTCCATCGACCCGATGCATCCCTTGGTCCAGTACGGCAGGAGCATCAGTGCATCAGGGGTCCCCATCTGGTCGAGCTCCGGCTCATACTCCCAGTCGGCCTGGCCGCAGCCATCTGCTGGGTTCTGGCCGAGCGCTTTCATCTCTTTGACGAGAGCGAAGTACTCGGCGCTGCGGGCCTTCGACGCCGACTGGTAGCCGCTGTAGTTCCACCGGACCCAGTCGGGCACGAAGGAGTTGTCGGCACTGGTGATGCCCAGCCAGCTGTACTTGTTCGTGTGGTTGTCGACTTGACCCTTCGGCAGGATGTGCAGCGGGAACCCGACCCAGACCAGCCCGATGATGAGAGCGACGACGGGGACCGGTAACAGCGACGGGCGGGCCCGCAGGGGATCATGCACCGCGGCCTCGGCGATGAGGGTGCCGATCTCGGCCAGGGCCACACCAGCGAGCAGGTACAGCAGGAGGAACCAGAACGGCAGGACCCGTGCGTTCCACAATCGGGCCTGGGGAGCCACACAGAAGACGATGGCGCACAGCACGGTCATGATGGCCAGGAACGTCCCGGTCCGGCGGCGTCGGGTGAGGGAGAGAGCGATGCCGGTGGTGGCCAGCACGAACAGCCACAGATCCTTGGCCGGGAAGAGCGAGGTGATGTAGGTGGTGAGCTTCTCGTAGCCCATGTTGGTGGCGTAGGGAAGGCGATACTCGAAGGGAAAGGACCAGAACGCGGTCAGGGCCCCGCCGACCAACAGCACGGGGATGAGCCAGCGGTACCGGCGACGCTCGAGGCGCATCACGGTCAGCACGATCGCCCCGCCAACGGCGAAGAACATCGGCAGGATGTGGGAGAGGGCACAGCAGCAGAGCACGGCGGCGGCCAGCGCCCGACCCTTTCCGGTGCGCAGGCCCCGGGCGGCCAGACCGACGAACAGCAGCGCCAGTGACAGGCTGATGGAGAAGGAGAACTCCCCGGCCATGGTCGAGGCGATGTTGCCTCCATAGATGGTGAAGTCCCGGGAGAAGAGGTAGGCGAGGGAGGCAACGGCGAGGCACGCCGGGCCGGGGAAGCGCATCCGGCAGAGCCGACCGAACGCCCAAGCACAGATGGGCAGCGTCACCAGCCCGGCGATGGTGACCAGCTTGAAGGCGATGTTGTAGGGGATCAGGTAGCTGAGGAAGGCGATGACCCACATCGGCAACGGGAAGTAGTAGGTCAGCGCCGGGAAGCCGTCGTACCAGTCAGGGGTCCAACCAGTGACCCGCAGGTGCCCGAGGAGGTGATCCTTGAGGAAGGCCGGGAGCCAGACGTGAGCACCCATGTCGCCGCCGGCCGGGGTCGTGTCGGCGAAGATCTTCGACGGTTGCAGCTCCACGAAGGTGAAGATCACACAGATGGCGACGACCGCCAGGGTGATGAGCGATTCGGGCTGGGCGGCTCGGGCGGCCACACGACGCCACCAGGCGGGAGGCGGGGTTGGTGTCTCGCCGCCGGATGGGGTGGGCTCGTCGGGGGCGGGGTGATCCCCGCGATGTCCGGGCCGACGCTCGAGGAGCTCGGTGAGGCTCACGACGGCAACGGGGCGGGCGAGGTGGCGACGGGCGGGACGTACGAGACGGTGGACGGCATCGGGTCCCTATGTTGCCCGCCCGTAGAGCGCTCGGCGGGTCATACCGTCACATCCGGGGCAGGTGCCTCGGATCAGCACTCCTGGCCCGGGAAGAACTGGGTCCGGCGGCGCTCAGGAGGCCATGGTGGTGGACGGCGAGTAACGGCCGGACGCTGGCCCCAGGCGACGGTCGATCAGTGCCCATCCCCGAGGCGACGTCAGTCGCCCGGCGTGGGCGGCGCACAGTCCCCACTGGTCACCGTCCTCCATGCCTGGCTCACCGTCAAGCCACACCCGCTGCCCACCGTAATCGTAGGTGAGCCAGGCGATCGCCTCGCCTTGACACCCGGGACGGGCGCAAACGGTCGCTCTGCTCATCTACCGGATCGTACCGGCCACCGATGCGGATGGGACGCATACCCGTGGCCACACATCTGTCGGTGAGGCGGCGGGCACCGGGTACGGAGCGGGGGCGCCTACCATGAGGGGATGAGTCGCCAGCCCGGAGACCTGCGCCCCGGTCGGGGAGACCGCCAAGGGGGACAACC
>JALZAH010000542.1 GCA_030948425.1 Actinomycetota bacterium | reverse complement strand
GGGTGACGCCGCAGGTCTGCTCCACCATCTCGGGGGTGTACCGGGCGAAGTGGCGCTTGAGGATCTGGTACACGCAGCGGGGTTCGGTCAAGGTGGGGTCACGGCGGACCTCCCGCACACCGATGTTCGCTCCCCCCGATCCGTGCTGCTCGCCCCTGGCCGCCGGGTGCTCGCGCTTTCCGGCGGCGGCCGGCGCCTCGCCGCCGGCGTACTGCCACGACGCTGTTTCGTAGGTGTCGGTCTCCGGGTCGAAGCCGGAGAACAGGCCGTCGAGGTCCTCGGTGTCGACGAAGTCGTCGCTGATGATGGTCGATGCGTTCGTGTATGCCTCCACGTACTCCCGGAACTCCGACCCGGTGCCCAGCACGTGGTTGATGAGACCACCCAGGAAGGCGATGTCCGAACCCGCCCGGATGGGCACGTGCTGGTCGGCCACGGCGCTGGTCCTGGTGAAGCGGGGATCGATGTGGATGATGCGCGCTCCACGTTTCTTGGCCTCCATCACCCACTGGAAGCCGACCGGATGGCACTCGGCCATGTTCGAGCCCTGGATGACGATGCAGTCGGCGTTGATCAGGTCCTGCTGGAACGTGGTCGCTGCGCCTCTACCGAACGATGTCCCCAGACTGGGGACGCTGGCGGAGTGTCAGATCCGGGCCTGGTTCTCGATCTGGATGGCCCCCAGCGCCGTGTACAGCTTCTTCATGAGGTAGTTCTCCTCGTTGTCGAGGGTCGCTCCTCCAAGGCTGGCGATGCCCATGGTCCGCTTCACGCGGCCATGGTCGGGGTGGTCGTCCTCCCAGGTCTCGGCTCGGGTGGCGATGACCCGGTCGGCGATCATGTCCATGGCCACGTCGAGGTCGAGGTCCTCCCAGGTCTCGGCGTAAGGTCGGCGGTAGCGGACCTTGGTCAGCCGACCGGAATCGGTGACCAGCTGCTTGCTGGCCGAGCCCTTCGGGCACAGCCGGCCCCGCGAGATGGGGCTGGCCGGATCGCCCTCGATCTGGGTGACCTTGCCGTCGGTGACGAAGACTCGTTGGCCGCAGCCCACCGCACAATAGGGACAGATGCTGCCCACCACCTTGTCGGCCCGGTCCGTCCTGGGTGTGAGGTCGGTCGATCGGGCGGACTGCACCGCCCGACCCAGACCGAGGTGGTCGGGGCCGCTCGATTGACGGACGGCTGGCCAGGAGGCGACGAGCTTGCGCAGACCCACGGGAACTGTTCTACGCGTTCGGCGCCCGGAGTAACCAATCTTTCTCGGGATTCAGGCCGAACTGACCGCCGCCGGTTGCCCGTAGAGGGTGGTCCGTTGCACCACCGGTCGGCCCAGAGGCTCGACCAGGGCCCGGAAGTCGTCAGGCTCCATGAGCTGACCGTGGCTGGCCCCGGCGGCGCGCGAGATGTTCTCGTCCATGAGGGTTCCCCCGAGGTCGTTGCACCCGGCGGCCAGCAGTTGGGGGATGGCGGCCTGGCCCAGCTTGACCCACGACGCCTGGATGTTGTCGATCCAGCCGTGGTAGGCGATGCGTCCCACGGCGTGGATGAGGACCGCCTCGCGGAACGTCGGCCCCCGACGGCTGCGCCTCTGCAGGTAGATGGGTGTGGCCATGTGGACGAACGGGAGGGGAACGAACTCGGTGAAGCCTCCGGTCTCCTTCTGCAGGTCCCGGGTCCGCACCAGGTGGCGGGCCCAGTGCACCGGCTGCTCGACAGAGCCGAACATGATGGTGACGTTGGAGCTCAGGCCTACCTCATGGGCGGTGCGGTGGGCGAAGAGCCATTGCTCGGTGTTGACCTTGTCCGGGCAGATGAGGGCCCGAACCTCGTCGTCGAGGATCTCGGCGGCGGTGCCCGGCAGGGTGCGCAACCCGGCGTCCTTCAGTCGGGTCAGGTAGGAGGCGAGGGGCTCGGACAGCCGGCGGGCCCCCTCGGTCACCTCCAGGGCGGTGAAGCCGTGGATGTGGATGGTGGGCGATGCCTCCCGGACCGCCTTGATGACCTCGACGTAGTGGTTGCCGTCGAACTTCGGGTGGATGCCCCCCTGCAGGCACACCTCGGTGGCCCCCCGGGCTTCGGCCTCGACGACGCGCTCGGTGATCTCGTCCATGCCCAACAGATAAGGGTCGCCGCGCAGGTTGAGCGACAGGGGACCTTTCGAGAAGGCACAGAACCGGCATTTGAACGTGCACACGTTGGTGTAGTTGATGTTCCGGTTCACCACGAACGTCACCGCGTCGCCGACGGCCTGGCGCCGTAGGTGATCGGCCACCTCGGCGACGGCCACCACCTCGGGGCCCCGGGCCGCGAACAGGGTGGTCAGTTCCTCGATCCCCACCTCGTCGCCATCGACCACTCCGTCGAGGACGTGGCGGACCGCCCCACGGCTGTGCTGGGTCCGACCGGCGGAGCGGTCGTCGCCGCGGTGGGCGATGAGCTCCGGAGGGGCCCCGTTGCCCCCCGAATACCACACTTCGGGGTCACGTCCCAGGCTGTCGGCGTCGCTGTGGTCGAGGACCGGGAAGCGCATGGCCGGGTCCAGCCACCGCTCAGGGTCGATGGCGAACTCGGGGTAGACGGTCAGGCGAGGAGCCAGAGCGAAGCCACCGGCCTCAGTTGCCGCCGTCAGTCGCTGCAGGGCCGGCCAGGGTCGTTCGGGGTTGACGTGGTCGGCGGTGACCGGTGAGACACCCCCCCAGTCGTCGATGCCGGCGCCGAGCAGCGCCGAGAAGTCGTCGGAGAGGTTGGGCGGAGCTTGCAGGTGGATCTCGGACGGCAGGACCATGCGGGCGGCGGCCACCGTCCAGAGGTAGTCCTCGGTATCGCATGCCGGCGCCCGGTGCATGGCGGTGCCCGCCTTGGGCAGGAAGTTCTGGACAATGACCTCCTGGACGTGGCCGTGGCGTCGGTGGGAGGAGGCGATCGCCTCGAGCGCCGCCAGGCGATGGGCCCGGCTCTCGCCGATCCCGACCAGGACGCCGGTGGTGAAGGGGATGGCCAGGCGCCCGGCGGCCTCCAGGGTGGCCAGGCGGCGCTGTGGGTCCTTGTCCGGCGAACCCCGGTGGGCAGCCAGGTCGGCGACGAGGGTCTCGACCATCATGCCCTGCGAGGCGCTCACGGGCCGGAGCCGGGCCAGCTCCTGTTCGGTCATGGCCCCGGCATTGGCGTGGGGCAGCATGCCGGTCTCGTCGCGCACGGCGGCGGCGGCGGCCACCAGGTGGTCCACCGTGGAGTCGTAGCCGTGCTCGGCCAGCCACGACCGGGCCGCCGGGTAGCGCAACTCGGGGCGTTCGCCCAGAGTGAAGAGCACCTCGTGGCATCCGGCGTCGACACCTTGGCGGGCGATGTCCAAGACCTCGGCGATGCTCAGGTACGGCGCTTCGAGGCGTGCCGGTGCTTGCGCGAAGGTGCAGTAGCCGCAGCGGTCCCGGCACAGCTGGGTCAGGGGGACGAACACCTTCGGTGAGTAGGTGATGCGCGTCCCCCACGCTTCGTCCCGCTTGGCGCTGGCTGCCTGGCACAGCTCGGCGACGGAGGTGGACGGCAGGATTGCGGACGCAGCGTCGATCACGACTCGACGATAACGTCGAATCGACCGCAGGCGGCCACGACGATCCTTGCCGGCGGTGCCGGTCCTGCCCGTCGGACTTGACAGTCGGACCGGTGACGTCGACCCTGGTTCCAGGACACGGGAGCCTGGTGTGCCGGGCTGAGAGGGGGGTGGAATCCCCCGACCGTCGGACCTGATCCGGGTCATGCCGGCGAAGGGAGCAGGGTGAGCGGGTGGTGAACACGAACGGGGCGACCGGCGCCGACCTGGCTGTTGGCTCCGCCCGGGCGGGTGACGCCGACAGGTGTGACGCCGATGTGGTCGTTGTCGGCGCCGGAGTGATCGGGCTGGCCGTCGCCTGGGAGGTGGCGACCACGGGCGCCCGGGTGGTGGTCTGCGACCC
>JALZAH010000519.1 GCA_030948425.1 Actinomycetota bacterium | reverse complement strand
CCACCCGAACCAAGACCGACAAGCTCGACGAGCTCCACGAGCGACTCGCCACCCAGGTCGAGTCCCTCATCAGCGGGGAGGATTGGAAGGCGATGCTCGACATCGCCGCACGCCTGCACCGTTACAGAACTGGTACACGCCGGTATTCGAAGCATCCGAATAGGTGACGGGCTCGATGGGCGAGCCGTCACATCACAGGCCTCGGCATGACCGCTGGAGCGGAGGACGACCTGACATGTGAGTGGTCGTATCAAGCCGAGTGGCCGGCCTGGTCACCGATTTGGCCTCACCATGAGAGCCTGATCAGACCAGCTGCGACGCCTCGACTCGGCCGCTCACGGCGAGTTGGCGAGCTTGATTCGTCCCGTCACATCCAGCATGGGCGTCGGCGGGCTTCGCCGGAACCGGATCGTGTGGAGAACACCGTCGTCAGGACGGAAGACGTAGAGACGACGACTCTGGAAAGGCGCATGGAAGGCGACCCATCCGCCGTCGGCCGACCAGGCGGGAGTCGTGGCGAACTGGTCGTACTCACCCTGGACACGGCGACAGGCGCCCGAGGCAGTATCGACAAGCATCATCAACGCCGGTCGACCGACGTATGGCTTCGAGAGGTTGTCGATGAAGGAGCCCGTAAGTGGTTCCCGGGGATCAGGGAATCCGCCGATTGCCAGGGTCCTTCCGTCGGGCGAGAACGATGCGAAGGACTGCCACTCGGCCACCGCGGGATGGCGAATCATCTGCGTTCGACCCGCTGCCGCATCCGTCATCCCCAAGACCGCGTTGTCGTCCCATCGGGTCCAAACCACGACGCTGCCATGCGTGGCGCCAAGCATGCGGACACGGTCGTCGACAAGCGGGCGAACCTCGTCGGCGACGAACGTCGCAAGCTGACCGTGGTCGTAGTCCTCGATCACGAAGCCCGCCGGCGTTTCAGCGTGCAGACGCCACCCGAGTGGCAGGTCGAGGCGGTTGACCACGACGCCGTGCCCGTCGACGGCGATCGGCCTGTGCCGCACGCGGAGCTCGCCGGGCGCCTCGACCCACACGCTTCGCCCGTCGACTGACGGCGCAAACGTGAATGTCTCGACCACGCGGCGGCCCGGCCCGTTGAGTGCGAGCGGAACCGACCACAGCGTCGAATGGGTCTGCACGGCCAACCACTCGTCCCGGACGCTCATCTCGCTTATCGCAGAGTCGGCGCCTGGGAGTGACGTGTTGGCGGGAGCAATCTCTTTGGAGTCAAGGTCGACCAGCCATAGCCAGGGTCGCCGGGGGCAGTAGCCGAGAAACGTCAAGCCGGTCTGCGGAAGTGCGTCTTTCGGCGGGACCACATCGGCATCATTGCGCGCCTGTGCCCTGACCCTCACGGCTGCCCGGTGTCCGGCTTCGAACACTGGCTGTAGTGCGGAGCGCCAATGCATCCACCGTTGTTCCGACCGTGCCGAGCGCCAGCGGCCACGCTAGCCATGGGCGGGACGCCGATGCGCGGCCCGGCGGGACGGCTGTCACCGGCCCGCGGCGTACCTGGTCCAGTTGCCGCCATGAAGCGTCGTCCACTTGACGGCCGCGCCCGGGCTGATCCCGACGACGTCGGCCAGCACCGCCGGGGCCATCTCGGAGGACAGCTGGGCGAGGGCCGCTCCCCGCATCTTGCGGGGCTCGATGCCGACACCGCGGAGGCGGTTCGCCAGATTGGCCGCCGCGAGGTGGCGGCCGGCGCGACTGCCGGGGAACAGCCACGGGTTCTCGACCCGGTTGACGACGCCTCCGCGGCGGAGCACGGGGAGCTGTCCGACGAGTGTGGCGAACGGCTCAGGTAACTCCAGGTCATGACCGGCGAGGGTGACGATGGCCTGGCCGTCGTCGTAACGGACATCAACGAGCCTGAGCCCGACGATGCGGCTGACGGGCTGGGCATAGAGAACGACGAGGGCGCCGGCCACGCGGTCGACGATGTCAATGCCATCGTCGCGAACAAGACGGCGGGCGACCAACCACCGATCCTCGGAGTCGGCGTACACGCTCGGGGCACTGGATGGCGACGCCGGGACGCTCAGCGCCGGCATGTGCTTCTTCTTGGTCGCCCAGGCCACGAAGGCCACGGCCGTCCGCCGGCTGGCGCCAGGTCGGCCCAGCCATGCGTCGAGATCGGCCTGGGTGCAATCGCGCAGGCTGCGGCCCCGACCCTGCACGTGGCCGGCGAGGCGGACCACCTCGTGCAAGCTGGCCCGGGCGTTGGCCGCCGAGTTGGCCAGGCTCGCACCCGCTGCCTCCCGCCGGCGCAGCCGGGGCAGCAGTCGCCACCTGACCCATGCCGCGACGATTCGTCGGTCAGCATCCTCCAGCCCGGCGACGGCGGTCGCGGCGTGCGCCTCCAATCGCGCCACCGCCCGACCGGCACTGTCGAGGGCTCCGGCGGCCACCAGCAGATCTCGGAGATGCCCCACACCCGGGCCGGCCCCGAGTGCGTCGAGGCCCTCATGGGTGATGCCCGGACGGGCGGTCCCCATGGAACCCAGGACACCTGCGACCCGCTCGCGTCCGAGCCAGAGGGCGGTCGTGCGGGGGTTGGCCGCGCTCAAGAGGGCGTGGCGCAGGAGCCCGCACGGCCCGTCGTCGACGTCTGGCAGCAGGGCGTCGACCCTGACCTGCAGCGCGCACGTCCAGCAAAGACGCTCATCTCCCACCCTGGTCAGCGGAGCGCCTCCGCAGCATCGGTCACAGAAGCGGGCGGCGCGCTCCCGGCAGATGCGACAGCGCAAGCTCCCGTCCAGTAGTCGCCTGCCGCCCCCACAGTCGCCACAGGTGCCCCGGTTGCTCTCGTTGCGATCGGCGCGGGATCGCCGGCGCTCCGCTCGGGCGGGCCGACTACTCGTCGCCGAGCGCTCCGCAGGTCGCCGGGCGCATGGTCCGCAACGGACGTGGCTCCCCGTGACGATCGTCTCCACCGCGACGGCTTCGCAGTCCTCGCACAACGGCGCGGCCAGCCGGAGGGCTCCCTGGCTTCGTAGGTCGGCCACAAGACGGGCGAGAAGCGCCGGCTGGTGTGCGGAAACCTGCAACGTTGCCGTGTCGACCATCGCCGCCAGCTCTCTGCGGCGGAACAGCCGGGGGGCCACCCGCTCCACCGCGCGCAGCACGATGGCGGCGTCGACCCCGACGTCAGCCCGGACCACGGTGGCGGCAATGAGGTCTGACAGACGGTCGCGTTCGGCCTCTCCCTGCTGCCGGCGCACACATGACGGGCACCAGGCCTCTCCGTCACGACGAGCGGAGACCCGGCGGACGTTGCCGCATCCATGACACGGCTGCAGACTGGCTCGGGCCCAGCACGCCGAGCACACCCAGCCCTGGCCCCGACGGCCGTGCGGTCGTTCCCGACGCCCGCATCCTTCGCAGGCGGGGTGGATCACTCCGACCCGCCGGGCGCCGGCAGCCGCGAGTTCTCGCGTGAACCGATCGAGGACCGGGACCGTGCTGGTCGGGCCCTCGATCAGCACGCCGGGATGGTTGTCGAGGTGGGCGCCCAGCCACCGCAGGGCCATACGGGACGACGCCGCCCTGTTCAGCACTTCGGTCACGACCTCCGCCCGTAGGCCTGGTTCGACCTCGACCACCGCGGCCAGCACCCGGCCTCGCCACTCGGCGTCAATGACCTCGCGCCGGTGACCCTGGCGACAGCGCTCGCACCATCTCTGGCCGTCTGGGTGCCGTCCAACGAGTCGGCCCTCGCGGTCACACCGATCGC
>JALZAH010000634.1 GCA_030948425.1 Actinomycetota bacterium | reverse complement strand
GGCGGCGCTCCAAGGTGGTGAGCCCCGCGCCCGGGGCCGCGGGATGACAGCCACCACCGCTCCTCCAGGAGCCCCGGCCGGGGCCGAGCCCGCTGGGCCAGTCGGCTCCCCCCGTCGCCGGGGTGTGCTGTGGACGACCCTGGCAGTGGCGGTTGTCGTCGCCGTGCTCGTCGCCGTGCTGGCCACGGCCGGACCGGTCAGCCAGGTCAACGCCAAGAGCCCGCTGATCGGCAAACCGGCGCCGGAGATCGGTGGCCCCAACCTGCTCGCCTACCCGGGCGCCCCACCAGCCTTCAGCCTGGCCCGGTCCCCCGGGCACTGGGTGCTCGTCAACTTCGCCGCCAGCTGGTGCGTTCCCTGCCAGCAGGAGATGCCCCAGCTGCTCACGTTCGCGGCCCGCCATGCCCGCACAGGCGATGCCCAGATCGTCACCGTCGCCTACCAGCAGGGCGACCAGGGGGCGCTGGCCGCCTACTTCAGATCTCGTCACGTCACCTGGCCGGTGATCGACGACAACGAGGCCAAGGTCAGCTACGGCGTCACCGGCATCCCGGAGTCCTACCTCGTCGACCCTCAAGGGAACGTCGTAGCCAAGCTGGTCAACGGTGTCGTCGCCGACCAACTCGATGCGCTCGTCGCCCCCGCGGGCACCCCTGCTGGGTCCTGAGATGACCACCACGTCCACCTCCGCCACGCCAAGCCGGTCGCGCCCGGCGGTCGTGCGGCGCTGGGCTCCCTGGGTGGTCATCGCCGTGATCGTGGTTGCCGCCGGCGTCGTCGGTCTGCAGCGGAGCAACCACCCGTCGCTCGACCAGCGCACCCTCAGCGTCGCCGGCCAGGTCCGTTGCCCGGTGTGCAACGGCCAGAGCGTCGCCCAGTCCGACGCGCCACCGTCCCTGGCCGTCCGCGACCGGATCCGCACCGAGCTGACCGCCGGAGAGGCCCCGCAACAGATCTTGACCGGCATCGTCAACTCCTACGGCCCCGGCATCTTGGAGAAGCCTCCCGCCAAGGGGGTCGGCCTCATCGTGTGGATGACGCCCATCCTGGCCGTCGCCGGGGCCGTCATCGGGCTCGTCCTGGCCTTTCGGAGGTGGCGACCAACGCCTGTGGGCGGACAGGGAGCCAGCGACACCGATCGGGAGCTGGTCGGCCAGGCCCTGCGGGACGCACCCGATGGTCGGGAACGGTCATCGCCGGACGTGCCGTCATGAGCGACCAGGACACCGTCCCGTCCGCTCGGCCACCGGCGCCTGGGGAGGTGGTGGTGTTGCAGCCACCAGCGGGCAGCGACGAGGCCGGTGAGCCTGCGGGGACATCGGTCGGTGTGGCGGAGGCCCTCACCCGCAGGCCCCGGTCGGTCCTCGACGAAGAGCGCGACTTCTTCCTACGCTCGCTTCGCGACCTCGAAGTCGAACACGAAGCCGGTGACATCGACGACACCGACTACGACGCCCTCAAGGATGACTACACCGTCCGGGCGGCGGCAGTGATCCGCCAACTCGACGCCGACAGGGTCGCTGTGTCTCCGTCAGGTGCCACCACCCCCGGCGGGGACGAACCGAGCTCGGCGCCACCTGAGCCGGCATGGGACGGCCCTTCGGGCGCCCCTACCCAAAGCGGCGGACGACCCCGGTGGCGGCGATGGGTCGGAGGAGTGGTGGTGGCCGTGGCCGCCGGGTCCCTCGCCGGCTGGGCGGTCACCAGGGCGTCAGGGAGCCGTCTGCCCGGTCAGACCGTCTCGGGCATCCCGGTTGGCGCAGAGAAGGTCGCCCAGCTCCTGGACCAGTCCCAAAAGGCGGCCGCCTCCGGCGACGCCGTCACCGCCCTCAAGGACTGTCGGACGATCCTGGCCGACAACCCCAACCAGCCCCAAGCCCTGGCCGAAGAAGGGTGGGTGCTGGCCCAGACCCAGCAGCCCGCGCTCCAGAGCCAGGGACTCAATGATCTCACCCGGGCCGTCGCCCTGGCCCCCGGCGATCAGACCGCCCACCTGTACCGGGGCATCGTCCTACTCGACGTCGGCCGGCGATCCCAGGCCGTCGGTGATCTTCAGTGGTACCTCGATCACCATCCCGACCCTCAAGTGAAGCCCCGTGTGGAAGCGGCCTTGACCCAGGCGGGCGGGCCGCCAGGCCTCCCCGGCGCGCCTTCCCCGAGCCCGGCCCCGGCTTCCCCGACGCCGGCCTGGCCGCCGGCGGCGCCGTAGCGCCGACGCGCCGGGGTCGTAGCGTCGGTGTGTTCGACGCATTGCCGCCGTGGCCACCGATCAACGTCGCCTTGGTCCCACAGGGGCCACGGCGGTGGCCACCCACGCCCGACCGTCTTCTTGGAAGATAGCCAGCCAGGCCATCGAGCAGCGGTCGTCATCGGCGACAACATCCATGCCAAGGTCTCGATAGAGATCGGCGTTCTTCACCGTGTCGCCGCTATGCTGTCTGGCGATAATGGCTAGGTGCGCATGAGGAAGGCAGTCGTCTCGGTTGTGATGTCAAGGATCGGACGCCCAGTTTGCTTGAAGGGTTCCGCCTAATATGGCGCGTCTTGCGTCCTCGGTTGCCAGACGGATTCCGCGCTTGAGGTCGTTGATGGCAGACCGCGACAAACACGCGGCGCGCAATGATTGGCTGACGTCGGAGAGAGCGTCGCTTGAGGAGGAGCGAAACGGGTTACAAGAGACTGTGGATCGTTATGGCCTGTGGTCCCCTGGTCATTTCTACTCGCCCCACCCCGATCTTGAAGCGGTTGAACACGATCAGGACCGTCTTTTTGCTACCCCAGATGCGTTGTCGGGTATAGATCTTCGCCATAGCCAGCAGTTGGAGCTACTTGAGAAGCTCGCGCCGATCAGTCGGGATCAACCTTTTTCCAATGAGCGCGATGGTCGTCATCGATATCACTTTGACAACGACATGTTTAGCGCCGGCGACGGTCTTGTCTACCACTGCCTCCTCCGTTATCTGCGTCCAAGACGCGTCGTTGAAGTAGGAATTGGCTATTCGTCAGCGCTGTTGTTGGATACCGTTGATGAGTTCCTCGGAGGTCGATGCTCAGCAACATTTATTGACCCGCATCCCGAGCGCATGGTCGATCTTCTGGGCGCCGGTGAACAGACGGTGGACATTATAGCTGAACGCGTTCAGGACATTTCTAGGGATATCTTCTCCTCCCTGGAAGCTGGTGATGTCCTGTTCATAGACTCTACGCACGTCTCCAAGATTGGAAGTGATGTCAACTACCTCTACTTCGAGGTGATGCCCTCTTTGGCTCCGGGCGTGTTCGTCCACATCCATGATATCTTCTGGCCTTTTGAATACCCGCGCAGCTGGGTTCTCGAGGGCCGGGCCTGGAACGAAGCGTATCTACTTCGGGGCGTTCTCATCAACAATTCAAGGTTGGAGATTGTCTGGTTCAACGATTATCTCCGGTGCATGGAACATGATCGTGTACAAGGCGCTTTGCCGTTGTGGGCTCGCAACCCAGGGGGAAGTGTATGGCTGCAGGTTCGCTAGACCCCGACGCCGGGATGGCGTTGTCTGGCGGCGGGTGGGGTGGCCTCCTCCAGGGGGCCGATCACGACGAGG
>JALZAH010000484.1 GCA_030948425.1 Actinomycetota bacterium | reverse complement strand
ATGTTGTTCGGCACCACCCTGTACAACCCACCCAGCCGCTTCCTCAAGGAGATCCCCGAACACCTCACGGCCCTGGTGGAGTCGGGCAAGTCGCGTGATCGCTTCGGACGCGAGCGGTCAGGTCGGGAGCGCATCGTCGAGGCGGCCATGCGGGGCGTGAGGGGTGGCGGCCCGGGAGGCGAGACAGGTCCGCGGCAGGCGCCCTCACCCGCCCGCACGACTGGCGCCGAGCGCCTGGGCCTTTCCGTGGGCGACGACGTGATTCATGGGAAATGGGGCGAGGGGGTAGTACTGGAGATCATGGGATCCGGCGACAAGACCGAAGCGGTGGTCCGCTTCCCCGGGCTGGGTGAGAAGCACCTCCTCCTGGCCTGGACCCCCATCAAGAAGGTGGAGCGGTAGGTGAAGCCGCTGAAGCCGTTGCGCCCCTGGGTGGTTCCCGAAGGGTGGGGGATGGTCACTGCCGGGGTTGTCGGCCTGGTCTACACCCTCGTCTATCCCGAAGATCTTGGGATCCTCGCCACCTTTGCCGTGTGGGTCGTTGCCGCCGGCGGGTTCTTCGTGGTGGGCGCGCCGTTGACGTTTCCGGAGATGAACGCGGCTAGGCCCGTCTCCTCGGACGTTCCGGTCAAACCCTCCAAGGGGCCATTTGTCCATTGGGCGCTGATGACCGGCGGACTCATGCGGTGGGCTGTCTCTACGTGCTACTCACCGACCGAACCTTCTCTGCGTTGTTCCCGGGGATGGCCCTGGGGTCCGGCCTGGGCCACCTTGTCTGGGGACGCCGGATGGCCACCTGGGAGGACGAGCACGGAGTCGAGTTCCGGGGACCTTGGTGGCGAACCCGAGTCAAGGGCCTTTCCGTGCGACCGAGACAAGACTCGCCTACCACCCGCCGGCGCCTGAGGAACGTGCGCCGATGGGCATGATGCAGCGACTCGACGATCTCGATACCCGCGTCATCGGCCGTGGCGACCCCGACTGGAACTCACCGACCCCGAAGCCGTGGACCCCGGACAAAGGGCGCTTGGTCCCGATGGGGGCGTCGCTTGTCCCCTTCGCATGGATCCTGACCCCGGCCGGCGTCATCGCCCTTGTCCTCATGTTCGCCTTTCCCGGTGACAACTCTTACCTCTGGGTCCTCCTCCGCAGTGTCTGGTTTCCACTCGTCATGTTCATGATCGGTCTAAGGGCCACCGGGCGCTTCCTCCACTCCGCCGCACCCCTACCTCCCGACCCGCCTATCGACCGAACCAGACCCGCCGCTCCATGGGCGCTGGCGATCGTCATCGCCGTGGTCTATCTGACACTCGTCCTGCTCGGGGCGGCCATCAAAGGCGATGCCGCCGCCAACCCGTTGTTTGCCTCCTACTTGCTCGGCGGCGGCGTCTATAGCGTCACTGCGAAACGGCAGATCGCCAAGTGGGAGAACACGCACGGCGTCGAAGTCATCCGGGCTCGATGGCGGGGCGGCTCCAGGGGTTTCTACGTGCGGCCGCGTTGACCTGCCGTTAGGCCGGCGGGACCGCCGTGGTCGTCTCCGGCGGCACCGTGGTCGTCTCCGGAGGGGCCGTGGTGGTCGTGGTGGGTGCCTGGGGGGAACGCAGGTCGATCAAGACCTTGCCGTTGTCGTCGACACGCGTGGGGAAACTGGTGAGCCCGGTGCCGTCGGCCGGGTACGCCTGGTGCGAGCACTTGTCGACGAAGGAGCGCTCCCTGGGTTGCCACTCGATCAGGCAACCCGGCGACGCGTTCGGGGCGTTGGTGGCGAAGGCGCGCCAGTCGTTGCCCCCCAGGTGCTGGACGTAGATCGAGCGTTTCGAACCGAGCGGGTCCGAGAGCAGCAGGGGGCCCTGACGGTCGACGGACGGACCGAGGGACTTGGCGCTGCCCAGGACGTACAGGTTGGTACCGACGGGGCTACCGGCCTTGCCCGAGCTGATCGCGTTCATCACGGCCAGGAACAGGAGGAGGCCGACGATGAGGCCGCCGACCGTCACGAGCAGGACTGCGGGAGTGAAGGTGACCAGCGGCCGCGGGCGCGGAGCCGGGGGAGGCGACGAGGGGGGCACCTGCCTAGTATGCGTTCGATGAACCGTCCGTACCGGGTGGTTGTGGCCAAACCCGGCCTCGACGGTCACGACAGGGGAGCCAAGGTCATCGTGCGTACCCTCCGTGATTCCGGCTTCGAGGTGATCTACACCGGCCTCCATCAGACTCCGGAGCAGGTGGCCGAGACCGTGTTGGCGGAAGACGCCGACGCCGTGGGCCTGTCGGTGCTCTCGGGCGCCCACATGACCCTGTTTCCCCGGGTCCTCGACCTGTTGGCTGCCAAGGGGGCCGACGATGTCGTCGTCTTCGGCGGCGGCATCATCCCCCCGGCCGACATCGAAGGTCTGCGCTCCCTGGGGGTGGCCGCGGTGTTCACGCCGGGTGCCACCATGGCGTCCATCAGCGAGTGGCTGGAGACCACCCTCGACGAGCGGGAGACTGCCTAGTCACCATGGACCTTCTCGAGTACCAGGGCAAGCAGCTCCTCTCCGCCCACGGGGTGGTCGTGCCGCGCGGCGGCGTGGCCGACACCGTCGAGGGGGTCGTCGCCCTGGCCGACGATCTCGGGTATCCAGTGGTGGTGAAAGCCCAGGTGCAGGTCGGTGGCCGGGGCAAAGCCGGTGGCATCCAGATGGCCGCGAGCGCCGAGGGAGTTCGGACGTCGACCCGGTCGATGCTGCACCGACCGCTCAAGGGCCACGTCGTGCGCCGGGTGTGGGTGGAGGAGG
>JALZAH010000421.1 GCA_030948425.1 Actinomycetota bacterium | reverse complement strand
GGTTGACCGCGTTCGCCATGCCCACCACCCACAGGACGGTGACGAGGAAGGCCAGGTCGGGGGACAGGACGACGAAGTCGGCGAAAGGGATCCGGAAGAAGAACATGGTGACCCCGGCCAGGGCCAGAACCGACCCACCGAACACCTGGCCGGCCACCTTGGCCGGGGCGGAGACGTCACGCAGGTCGTCGAGGGCGCCCACGGCCAGGATCACCACGGCGGCCATCACCAGGCCGAGAGGCTCCGAGGAGGCGGTGAAGATGCTCCGGAACTGGGGCAGCAGGGCGGCCACGCCCATGGCCACGAGGAAGGCGAACAGCATCCCCACCCCGCCGAGGGTGGGGGTGGGCCGGGTGTGCACCCGGCGTTCGTCGGGCTTGACCACCGCTCCGACGGTGACGGCCAGCCGGCAGGTCGCCGGCGTGATCAGGTAGGTGACCAGAGCAGCCACGCCGAAGACCAGGCCGTAGCTCAGCACGGTTGCCTGAGGATCACGGGAAGCAGACACCCCGTTCGGGCACGGAGCCGATCTGGGCTCGCAAGCGGCGGAACATCGATGGCACGAGTGTAACGACGGCTCGTGCGCGTAGCTGTTGGCGTCAGATACCGCCTGGACCCTGAGTCCGGCGGGGTGAACGGGCTCGGGTCAGCGGGGTCCGGCGAGGCCGTCGTGAGGCCACTGGATCTGACGAGCCAGATCGGACACTGTCACGTCCAACAGGCCGCTCATCCCCGCCTCGGCGTATCCGGGGCCAGCGCGGACGAACCAGCGCAGCTGGCCGGCGAGAGCATCGGCCGTACAGATCTCGGCGACGTCGTGGGCCGCGTAGAAGTCGAACTTCGCCCACGTCTCATCATCCGGGGAGATGACCTCGACGACGATTGCCGCCGTGGGGACCCACACTGGCGAAGGCAGGCTCCGGTGATAGCCGCGATCAGGGACCCGGTAATCGTCAGCGTCGCCGAGATTGAACGGCCCTGTCCCGACGAGACCGGCCGCCCGGGCGTAAGGCCCCAGCAACTCGGCAAGGACGTTGTCCACGTAGCCATGCCAAAGATGTGATGCCGGCGCCACGTGGTACACGCCCTCCCACACTTCGTCGAACACGTCTTGCCCCAGAGCTCGTCGCCGGTCGAGAAACGCCTCGAGCTCGACGGGCGGTTGGCCGAGCACCACAGTTTTCACCTTCACCAGGGTACCAGCGGCCGGATCTGAACGGCTCGAAGGTGATGGAAGTCCGGTCAGTGCGGCCCGGCGAGGTGGGGATAGGGGGTGTACTTCGAGCAGAGGGTGGTGACCGCATCCCGGACCTCGGCGACGACTCGGTCGTCGGCTCGATGGCGCAGCGCCCGCCCGATGAGGGCGCCGACCTCGGCCATCTCGGGCTCGCCCATCCCGGCCGTGGTCATCGCCGGCGTGCCGATGCGTAGGCCGCTGGTGACGAAGGGCGAGCGGGGATCCCCGGGGATCTGGTTCTTGTTGAGGGTGATCCCCGCGCGGTCGAGCGTCTCCTGAGCTTCCTTGCCGGTGAGATCGGCATCGAAGGGGCGGAGGTCGACGAGCATGAGGTGATTGTCGGTGCCGCCCGACACCAGGCGGAACCCCTCGCCCGCCAAGGCTCGGGCCAGAGCCTGGGCGTTGGTCACGATCTGAGCGGCGTACTCCCGGAAGGAGGGCTGGGAAGCTTCCCGGAAGGCCACCGCCTTGGCTGCGATCACGTGCATCAGCGGACCCCCCTGGAGCCCGGGGAACACCGCCTTGTCGATGGCCCTGGCGTGGGCCTCGGTGGACAGGATGCACCCGGCGCGCGGACCCCGCAGCGTCTTGTGGGTGGTGAAGGTGACCACGTCGGCCGACCCGACCGGGTTGGGATGGACCCCTCCGGCGATGAGACCGGCGATGTGGGCGGCATCGAAGATGAGCAGGGCGCCGACCTCGTCACAGATCGCCCGCAGCGGCGTCGGGTCGATGATGCGGGGGTAGGCCGTGGCTCCGGCGATGATGGCCTTCGGGCGCTCCTGGCGGGCCAGGTCACGGATCTGGTCGTAGTCGAGGCGCCCGTCGCTCTCGGTGACCCCGTAGGAGACGAATCGGTAGATCTGACCGCTGAAGTTGACGGGCGAGCCGTGGGTGAGGTGGCCGCCCTGGTCGAGGCGCATGCCGAGCACCGTGTCGCCGGGCTGGAGCAGACCCAGGTACACCGCCATGTTGGCGTTGGCGCCCGAATGGGGCTGGACGTTGGCGTGCTCGGCGCCGAACAGGGCCTTCACCCGGTCTCGGGCCAGGTTCTCGGCCTCGTCGACCACGGTGTTGCCGCCGTAGTAGCGCTTGCCCGGGTACCCCTCGGAGTACTTGTTGGTGAGCACCGACCCCTGCGCGGCCATCACCGCGGGCGACGTGAAGTTCTCCGAGGCGATCAGCTGGAGCGTGGTGTTCTGACGCTCGACCTCGCGGCCGATGATGTCGAACAGCTCGGCATCGTCGAACGAGAAGCCCTCGCCTGTCCGGTCGAGCATCGAGATCTGGTCGATCCGGCGCTGATGGCGACCGCCCTCGAACTCGGTGGCGAGAAAGGCGTCGACCGTGTCGGAGGCAACCTGGGTGCCGAGCAGGCGGGCCCCGACACAGATGACATTGGCATCGTTGTGCCGCCTGGCCATCTGGGC
>JALZAH010000420.1 GCA_030948425.1 Actinomycetota bacterium | reverse complement strand
ACACCTCGTTCGACTTCGCTGGCCGTCAGGCGGTCCCGGACGAAGGTCACGAGAGCTTCCCGACCCTGCTCGCGCACCCGCCACACCTCGTCGTCGCGAGCATTGTCGATCCGGGACCACTCCTCAGCGTTGGCCTCGTCCCACACCGGGGACACGTACTTGGAGAGAAGCTCGCTCATCTCCTGGGATACCCAGGTCAGGGCGTGGACACCGTTGGTCACTGACCCGATGGGTATCTCCTCGGTCGGGACCGGCGGCCACAGGGCTCCGAACATGACCCGGCTGGTGCGGCCGTGGAGCTGGGCCACCCCATTGCTCATGCCCGCCAGACGCAGACCCATGACGGCCATGTTGAACGGGGCGTCGGGGGCCTCGTCGGGAAAGTGGCCGAGGCTCATCAAGGTGTCGATCGACACCCCGCACTCGTCGGCCCAGGATCCGAAGTACTTCTCCATGAGCGCCCGGTCGAAGCGGTCGATGCCCGCAGGCACCGGCGTGTGGGTGGTGAAGATGGTGCCGGAGCGCACCGCCTCGATCGCCTCGCGCCAGGTCAGACCTTCGGTGGTGATGAGCCGGCGCATGCGTTCCAGGCCCAGGAACCCGGCGTGTCCCTCGTTGGTGTGAAACACCTGGGTTTCGACACCCACGGCGTCGAGAGCTCGAACGCCGCCGATGCCGAGGAGGATCTCCTGGCGGATGCGGTGCTCGGTGCCACCCCCGTAGAGCCGGTCGGTGACGGCGCGGAGGTCGTGGTCGTTGGCGTCGTTGTCGGCGTCGAGCAGGTAGAGCCGGACCCGGCCGACCTGGGCCAGCCACACGGAGGCGGTCAGGGCCTCGCCGGCCAGGTCGACGCCGGCGGTGGCGTCGTCGACGAGGGTCAGGGCCATGCTGTGGGGGTCGAGGACGGGATAGTCCTCCTCCTGCCAACCGTCGCCGTTGAGGTGTTGGGAGAAGTAACCCATCCGGTACATGAGCCCTATCCCGGTGAGCGGGACGCCGAGGTTGCTGGCCGCCTTGAGGTGGTCGCCGGCCAGCACCCCCAGGCCGCCGGAGTACTGCGGGAGAGCCTCGGCGATGCCGAACTCGGGGGAGAAGTAGGCGACGGAGCGCAGCGCCGGCGTGGACCGCTTCTGGAACCAGCGCTCAGAGGTCAGGTAGCGGGTGAGTCCCTCGTGCGTCTCGGTGAGCGAACCGACGAAGGCGGGGTCGGCGGCGAGCGTCTCCAAGCGGTCGCGGCCCACCAGGCCGAGCAGGCGCACCGGGTCGTGGAAGGAGGTCTCCCAGATCCGCGGGTCCACCCACCGGAACAGGTCCCGGGTTCGCTCGTCCCACGACCAGAGCAGGTTGTAGGCCAGCTCTTGGAGGGGGAGCAGCGGTTCGGGCAGGCGGGCACGCACCGTGAAGCTTCGAAGAGCCTTCATTGCCCACAAGCTAAGCGATTCGCAGCGCGGCGACGCCCAGGGAGCGACAACGATGGGCCGGGGTTGGTCGCTCCCCGATGCCGATCACCTCGTAGGTTGGTGCGGTGACCGGACGCATGGTGATCAACGATGTCCGCCCGGCGACCCCCGAGGCGGGATACCCGGCCAAGGCGGTCGTGGGGGAGGTGGTGCCCGTTCGAGCGGTGATCTTCAAGGACGGCCACGACATCCTGGCCGCCCGGGTCCTGTTGTGGGCCGATGGGAGCCGCGAGCCCGACGGCGTCGTCGACCTGATCCCGGGCGTCAATGACGAGTGGGTGGGAAGCATCGTTCCCAGGCGGATCGGCCGCCACCGCATCGTCGTCCAGGCGTGGACCGACCGCCACGCCACCTGGGCTCACAAGGTCCGGGCCAAGCTCGAAGCAGGCGTCGATGTCGGCGTCGAGTTAGCCGAGGGAAGTCTGCTGCTGGCCGCCGCGGCCCCCGACGCGTCCGGCCACCCACCGGCGGCCGTCCGCCACGCCGCGGCCGCGCTGGCCGACCGGACCAGGACCGTCGACGAGCGGCTGGGGCCGTGCCTGAGCGATGCGGTGGCCGCCGCCGTGGCCGGTCCGGACATGGCCTCCGACGTCACCGTGGCGTCGCACCGGGAGCTGTGGGTCGACCGGGAACGGGCCCTGGTGGGCGCCTGGTATGAGCTGTTCCCCCGCTCCTACGGGGGTTTTGCCGGGGTGGAGCAACGCGTCGCTGCTCTGGCCGAGCAGGGTTTTGACGTCTTGTACCTCCCACCCATCCACCCGATCGGGGTCAGCTACCGCAAGGGCCCGAACAACACCCTCGATCCCGGCCCCGATGATCCCGGAAGCCCGTGGGCCATCGGGTCGGCCGAGGGTGGTCACACCGCCATCGACGCCGCCCTGGGCACCTTCGACGACTTCGCCCACCTCCTGGCCACCCTGGGAGCGCAGGGCATGGAGGTGGCCCTCGACTACGCCTTGCAGTGCTCCCCGGACCACCCATGGGTGAGCGAGCACCCGGCCTGGTTCCACCACCGCCCCGACGGCACCATCGCCTACGCCGAGAACCCACCGAAGAAGTATCAGGACATCTACCCCATCAACTTCTGGCCCGACGAGGAGAGCGATCGGGTCGCCCTGTGGCAGGCGTGCAAGGACATCTTCGACTTCTGGATCGAGCGTGGGGTGCACATCTTCCGGGTGGACAACCCCCACACCAAACCCATCGCCTTTTGGGAGTGGGTGATCCCCGCCGTGCGCCACGATCACCCCGAGGTCATCTTCCTGGCCGAGGCCTTCACCCGGCCCAAGGTGATGGCCAAGCTGGCCGAGGTCGGTTTCTCCCAGAGCTACACCTACTTCACGTGGCGCACCACCCAGCACGGCCCCGAGGGTCTGTGGGCGTACCTCGACGAGCTCGCCCATGGCCCCCTGGCGGACTACATGCGGCCCAACTTCTGGCCGAACACGCCCGACATCCTCGCCGGCCCTCTCCGCAATGGGCCGCCGGCGGCGTTCGCCGCCCGGTTGGTGCTGGCCACCACCCTGAGCCCGCCCTACGGCATCTACAGCGGCTACGAGCTCTACGAGAACCGTCCGGCATCGCCCGCCAACGAGGAGTACCTCGACTCGGAGAAGTACCAGATCCGGGAGCGGGACTTCAGCCGCCACGGGACGCTCGTGCCCCTGATCCGCACCCTCAACATGATCCGTCGCGCCCACCCGGCGTTCTCCCGGCTGCGCTCGCTGCAGTGGTACCCGAGTGACAACCCGGCGGTTGTGGCCTACTCCAAGCACAGTGACGACGGCGCCGACGTGGTGCTCTGCGTGGTCAACCTCGACCCCTACGACACCCAGGAGTCCACCGTGCACCTCGACCCCGAACACCTGGGCCTCCCCGCCGACCGACCGTTCTACGTGAGCGACGAGCTGTCCGGGGAGCTGTTTCTGTGGACCGGCGCCGACCCCTACGTGCGTCTCGACCCGTGGTCGCGGGTGGCCCACGTGTTCAACCTGCGCACGAGCCCCACGGCTACCTAAGGCTGCGGGTACGGCGTGACGAACGGCAGGAGGTTCTGGGAACGTCCCGCCGTCGCTGTAGTTGCGCGCAACCCAGCCCGGCCGTAGTCTGAGCCGAGACGAGCTCGGCGGGTGAGAGACACCGGCGGCTCGCCTGGAAGGGTTTTCGGACAGCCATGAGTGTCAGCCTTGCCAAGGGTGGAAACGTCTCGCTGACCAAGAGCGCGCCCGGCCTCACCGCCGTCACCGTCGGTCTGGGTTGGGATCCCCGCACCACCACCGGAGCGGACTTCGACCTCGATGCGTCGGCGATCGTGGCCGGCTCGGAAGGTAAGGCGCTTTCTGATCAGCACTTTGTCTTCTTCAACAATCTGGCCACACCCGACGGCTCCATTCGGCACTTGGGCGACAACCTCACGGGTGGGGGAGACGGCGACGACGAGCAGGTCAATGTCGACCTGGTGGGGATGGCACCAGAGGTGGACAAGATCGTCTTTCCGGTCAGCATCTACGAGGCCGAGACGCGAGGCCAGAACTTCGGCCAGGTGCGCAACGCCTTCATCAGGATCATCAACCAGGCGGGCGGCGAGGAGATCGCCCGTTACGACCTGAGCGAGGACGCTTCGACCGAGACAGCCATGGTCTTCGGAGAGCTGTACCGCTCCGGCGGCGAGTGGAAGTTCCGGGCCATCGGACAGGGCTACAGCGCAGGCCTCAAGGGCATAGCGCTCGACTACGGCGTGCACGTAGGATGACGCACTGCGTTGCGGATCTTGGCGTGCTCCGCCGGCCGACGAGCTGATCGGCCGACTCGTGCCCATCGACTACACCAAGCGAACCCCCGCGCCGAGCGGCCAGGGCGGCGGGATGGTCAGCCTGACCAAGGCCCAGCCCACCGTCTCCCTGGTCAAGGCGGGCGCGCCAACGTCAGGTCACCTGAGGGTCAACCTCAACTGGACCGCCAACCCAGGCGGCGGGGACGGCGGGGGTGGCGGCCTGTTCCGGCGGCGGCCACACCAAGACGGGATCGATCTCGACCTGGGTTGCCTCTACGAGCTCACCAGCGGCAGGAAAGGTGTGGTCCAGGCGCTCGGCAACTCGTTCGGCGGCTTGGATCAGCCTCCGTACATCATGCTGGACGGTGACGACCGCAGTGGCGAGTCCGCTGACGGGGAGAACCTGCTCATCAATCTCGGTCACGTCGAGGAGATCCGCAGGATCCTGGTCTTTGCCTACATCTACGAGGGTGCACCCCGCTTCGATGTCGCAGCGGGAGTGGTGACCCTCTTCCCCGCCGGAGGCGCTCCGGTAGAGGTCCGCCTCGACGAGGCCGCCGGCACCGCCAAGATGTGTGGCGTGGCCCTGCTGGAGAACACGGGCAGCGGGCTCTCCGTCCGACGCGAGGTCCGCTACGTCACTGGCGGCCACTCTGCGCTCGACAAGGAGTATGGCTGGGGCCTGGGCTGGAAGCCCGGCCGCAAGTAACCACGTCGGCACGCCTGCGATGAAGCTCCTTCGCCACTTCCGGGTGGACATCGTCGTACTGGTTGCCGCTTTGGCGGTTGCCGCCATCTATGGAGGCGGCACGGCACTGGAGCTGGCCGCCATCCTGGTCGTCGTAGAGATCGTCTTCTCGTTCGACAACGCCACGGTCAATGCCAAGATCCTCGAGCGGATGAGCCCGTTCTGGACGCGGATCTTCCTCACCGTCGGGGTGCTGGTGGCCGTGGTGGGCATGCGCCTTCTCTTCCCTCTGATCATCGTCTCGCTGACAGCGAAGATCACGCCCTGGGAGGCGGTGCGCCTGGCTCTGGAGAAGGGGGACGTCCACCATCCGGGGACCTACGGCTACCTGTTGAACCAGGCTCATCCGAGCATTGCTGCCTTCGGTGGCATGTTCCTCATGATCCTGGCCCTCGATTTCCTGTTGGACACGGGTCGAGAGACCACCTGGCTGGGGCCGATCGAACGGCCCCTCATCCGGATCGGCAAGCTTGATCAGCTGTCGGTGGTCATCGCCGGCGCCGTGCTGGCCGTCATCTCTGTGACGCTCACGTCCGGCGGGGAGACGCGCCGGGTCCTCTTCGCCGGGTTGCTGGGCATCGTGGCCTACCTGCTGGTCAACGCACTGGGAAACCTGATTGGGCCCGAAGATGACGACGACGACGAAGAGGGCCAGGACGTCGGCGGCCAGCGGTCGCCGAGGCGGGGGGCACCGGTGGCCAAGGTGGCTGGCAAGGCGGCGTTCCTGCTGTTCATCTACCTCGAGGTCATCGACGCGTCCTTCTCCTTCGACGGGGTCATCGGGGCCTTCGCCATCACCCCCGATCCGATCATCATCGCCCTCGGTCTGGGGGTCGGTGCGTTGTTCATCCGGACGCTCACCGTGTACCTGGTGCAGGAGGGCACGCTGAGCGAGTACCAGTACCTGGAGCACGGTGCACAATGGGCGATCCTCACCTTGTCGGTGATCCTGCTGCTGTCGGTCCGCTACACGTTGCCCGACGTGGTGACCGGGCTGATCGGCGTGGCGCTCATCGCCGCCTCGTTCCTCACGTCGGTCCTGGAGAACCGACGCCACGACGTCGCCAACGCCGACGCAACCACCAGCTAGCTCACCCGGCCGGCAGGCGGTCGTCAAGCCAGATGATGTCGTCGTAACCGAAGGCCTCGCAGGCATGGCGAACGGTGGGCTCAGTGGCCTGATGCTCGGCCCGGAGCACCAGCTCGCCGTCCACGTTGTAGGCGCTCAGTGCCACCAGCACGCCGTCGAACGGGCGGTTCTCCAGAGATGCGGCGATTACCGCTCCGCCGTAGGTCGTCACCTGGAGCGTCCCGCCCCAGGCCAGCGTGGAGCCGTCACCGGCGAAGGCATAGACGACGAAGCGCTCCACGTCCCGCACCCGACGAAGGTTGACCGAGACCTGCTCGTAGCGGTCGCGCCCGGAGAGGAACACCGGGCTGGCCTCACCCGGCGGCCCGGTCCGCAGCCCGTCGACCTCGGCCACCACGGAGCTGGCGCCCGAGCGCAGCCGGTAGGCGCAACCGAGCCGCAGGTCGCCCACCGCCGCCGAGCAGGCGGCTTCGATGGTCAAGGTCCCGATGCCGGACTGCCGCCTGGTGAGCGTCACAGTGGGTTCCCCTGGCCCGAGGATGGTGCGCAGCCCGGCCTTGGCCCTCGGTGGCGAATGTGAGCTCGTCGCAGCTCCTCGAACCGTCGGGGCCGGCGCCGCCCCCGTCGTCTTGCCTGCTTCGTCCCGGCCCCTTCTCCCTGTCGGCGAGCGGCCCGTCCCGCTGCGCTGAGCCGGGCCCGTCCGGGAGGTGGGCGACGAAAGGTCGAGGGAGACGCCCGACGAACCCGCGTTGGGGTAGGAGGTCCCGGGGGATGGTCGGGGCGTTGTCGGCGGCCCGCCGGAGGCGGGCACTGACGGAGCGTCCGGCCGGGACACCTGCTCGACGACAGGCCGGGCTCGATGACGAAGGAACGGCAGATCCTGGCGGCACGTCGGTGAAGGGTCGGGCTTCACAAGGTGAGCCCGTAGTCGACCGCTATGCCCCGGATGCCCGACGCGTAGCCCTGGCCGATCACTCTGAACTTCCAGCCGTTGCGATGGCGGTACAGCTCGCCCAGGACGATGGCGGTCTCGATGTCCAGGGTGGCAGCCAGATCCTCCGAGCGGATGATCTCAGCGTTGTCCGCCAGGTTCAGCACCCGCACCCGGCACTCCTTGAGCTGGCCCAGGGTGCGCCTGGTCTGAGGTGAGTCGTTGACATACGCTACGGCCACGACGCTGTCAATGTCGGAGGGAACGGCCTCCAGGTCGACCTCTATCTGGTCCGTATCGTCGCCCATTGCCGACTCGAGCTGAGCGACCGACAGGTCGGGCGATTTCAGCTGGTTGAAGAAGACGAAGTGGTCGTCGGATGGTACTCGGTGGGACGCATCGCAGAGCAGCGTGGCAGTCACCAAGTTGTCCGCCAGAGCCGTCTCGGAGCCGGCGTTGAGCCGCACGCCAACGACCACATCGGTCAGGTTGCGGATCTCGCGGGTCAGCTCCACGTTCGAGCCACGCTGCATCTCCCTCATGGCCGCGGCCGGCTCCCCTCGCTCATCCTGGGGGCCTCACAGATCCAGATCGGATCGGCTGAACTTCGTCGTGAGAAAGCTGCCCTGGGTGGTGAGGCTGTCGACGTCCTCGTTGTGCACGGCCGTGAGCAGATCCCATGTGGAGGCCTCCAACACGGCGAGCTGGTCAAGGAGACCCTCCGCCGGACTCCGACCGGAGCGCCCCGCAGTGCTGGCCGTGGCTGGGTCGAGCGCCAGGAACGAGCTCAGCGTCGTGGGCAGGTAGTCCCCGGCCATGCCGGCGATCAGCTGGCGGGCCCGCACGTCGAGGCTCCTGTCCGCGTCGTTGGCCCACGTCACGTTCCCGCCCGTCCCCGGAGCGCCGAGAGCCGTCCTGAGCATGTCGGTGATGCGCCTGCACTGGGGGACGGCGGCCAGGGGGAGGCGGCCCGCGCTGGCGTTGATGCGCCGATCGAGCGCATCAAGCTTCCGGCTGAGCACCTCGACGTCATCCTCGCCCCGGGGCTGTTGAGGGGCGGGCTGGTGGCCCTGCTCTCGTTGGAACCATCGCATGACGGTCGTGCTACGCGCCGACGGTCGTCACGAGCTCAGCTCGCCCTTCCTGGTGCGTTCCAGGTACGGCTTCGCCCGCTCGATCTGGCCTTCCAGTGCGGTCACGGTCTGGGCCATCGAGTCCACGGCCTGGGAGCGGAACGTATCGATGGCGTCCATGGTCTGGAAGACGTTGTCGAACGCAGCCTGCAGCTTGGCCACGTCGATGGTGGACGCCGCTGCCTGCTCGTTGATCGCCGTGCCCTGGACCCGTAACTGGTTGGATGTCTGCTCGATCAGGTTGGATGTCGTCGTGTTCAAAGCGCTGATCTGCTCGAGCACGAGCGCCTGGCGGGACAGGGCCTGGGAGACCATGACGGCGGTGCGCAGGGCAGCGATCGTCGTGGTCTGAGCTCGATCGACGCCCTTGATCAGCTCCAAGTTGTTCTTGCGGACCAGGTCGAGGGCCATGTACCCCTGCACCGCTACCGCCATCTGGGTCATGATGTCCTGGCGGCGCTGTCGGATGGGAAACAGGGCATCGGAGCTCAGGGTGGCCGCATCTTCGCTCATGCCCTTGTTGCGCAGCGCTTCGATCTTGGCGGTGACGGCGGCATCGAGCTGCTTGGCCAGCTCGTTGTACTCCGAGAGCTTGCCCATCAGCGTCCACATGTTGGCTTTCTCGGTCTCGATGCTGGCGTTGTCCTTGCGCAGCTCGTCCTGGCCCGAGTCCAGCGCCTTGATGATGGCGTTGAGGTGGCTCTGGGCTGACTGGTACCGGGCGAAGTACCGGTCGATCTTGTCGCCCCCGGGAAGGAACTTGAGGAGCTTCTTTGCGCCGGTCAGGTGGGCCCGGTTGGGGTCGAGATCGGTGATCGTGCTGCGCAGCTGGGTCAGGGTGCCGGCGACACGGCTCTGGGCATCCGCCCCTTCAGCGTGACCCTTCGCCGAGGCGACAGCAGCGGCGGGTCGATCCAGCATCCGGTTGCTGATGCTCGCCGAGGCCCGCATGTCCTGGTCGCCCATCGTCGTTATGGCGGTGATCTGCTGAGTGAACCGTGGTGAGTGCACATCGAGGGTGGCGAGCTCGGTGGCGAAGGCGTCGGCTTTCTGGCTCAGCTGGGCCTGGGTGGCTGCATCGATCGGGATCGCCCCTTGGGCCTGCTCCTCCTTGACCAGCTGCACCGTGGCTGGGGGCTCAAGCATCAGCGAGGATCCCGGACCGGGAGACGGTGGGGTGGCGACGGGAGGAGAAGCCGAGCCAAGGTCGAGTTCAGACATGCGAGCTCCCTCTGAGTGGTCAGGTGTGTTGCGTGGCCCGCCGGCGCGCTCGGGCCCGCCAGCGGATCTCTTCCAGGCTACCGCTCACGGACGGACCGGACGGGGAACACTTTTGCCGACCGGTGCCGCTGAGCCACGTAGGTTGGGCGGGTGACCTGGCGCGCCAGCAACGATGTCCCAGCTCCGCGCCGGCGTCAGCCGCAGGCCATTGAAGGAGGGGGAGCCAGGAGTCTTGGCGCGTCGTCGTCATGACCTTCAGCGACCTGGATGCGCGCTGGTACCAGCGCGCCGTGTTCTACGAGGTTCTGGTCCGGGGCTTCTACGACTCCAACCATGACGGGACCGGCGACCTGGCCGGGATCACCGCCAAGTTGGACTACCTGCAGTGGCTGGGCGTCGACTGCATCTGGTTGTTGCCCTTCTACCAATCCCCGCTGCGCGACGGCGGTTACGACATCAGCGACTTCTGGACGATCCTGCCCGAGTACGGGGACCTGGCTGACGCCGTCGAGCTGGTCGAAGCGTCCCATCACCGTGGCATACGGATCATCGCCGACCTGGTGATGAACCACACCAGCGACGCCCACCCGTGGTTCGCCGAGTCCCGCCAGGACCGCACCAACCCCAAGGCCGACTGGTACGTGTGGGCCGACGACGACGCCGGCTATCCCGACGCCCGGGTCATCTTCGTGGATACCGAGAAGTCGAACTGGAGCTGGGACCCGGTGCGTGGCCAGTACTACTGGCACCGCTTCTTCTCCCACCAACCGGACCTCAACTACGACAACCCTGAGGTGGCCGACGCCATGATCGACGTCTGTCGCTACTGGCTCGACATCGGCCTCGACGGCTTCCGCCTCGACGCCGTCCCCTATCTGTTCGTGCGGGAGGGCACCAACGGAGAGAACCTGCCCGAGACCCATGCCTATCTGCGCCGTTTGCGCAAGGAGGTCGACGCCCTGTATCCAGGGAGGGTCCTGCTGGCCGAGGCCAACCAGTGGCCCGAGGATGTCGTCGAGTACTTCGGCGACGGTGACGAGTGCCACATGTGCTTCCACTTCCCGGTGATGCCCCGGATGTTCATGGCTGTACGTCGCGAGCAACGCCACACCATCACCGAGATCCTGGCCCGCACCCCCGACATCCCGCCGGGGGCGCAATGGGGGATCTTCCTGCGCAACCACGACGAGCTCACGCTGGAGATGGTCACCGACGAGGAGCGCGACTACATGTGGGCCGAGTATGCCAAGGATCCGAGGATGAAGCGGAACATCGGCATCGGCCGCCGCCTGATGCCCCTGGTCGACAACAACCGGGCCATGGCCGAACTGCTCCACGCCATGCTGTTCAGCTTTCCCGGCTCCCCGGTTCTCTACTATGGCGACGAGATCGGGATGGGCGACAACATCTACCTCGGCGACCGGGACGGCGTACGCACCCCGATGCAATGGTCCCCGGACCGCAACGCCGGCTTCAGCCGATCCGACTTCGCCCAGCTGTACCTGCCGCCCCTGATGGACCCCGTGTACGGCTACCAGGCGGTCAACGTCGAGGCCCAGATGCGCAACACCAGCTCCCAGCTGCAGTGGATGAAGCGCATGCTCGAGGTCCGCAAGGCCCATGCCGTGTTCGGGGTGGGCAGCTTCGAGGTGGTCTCCACCGACAACCCTTCCGTTCTGGCCTATGTGCGGGCCCTGCCCCCCGAGACCGCCGTGGGGGATGCCGCCGACGCTCAGGGGATGGCCCGGTCGACGGGCACGGTGCTGTGCGTGTGCAACCTGTCCCGCTTCGCCCAGCCCGCCGAGCTGCCGCTGCAGCGCTGGGAGGGACTGGTTCCCGTCGAGCTGCTCGGCCGGGTGACGTTCCCGCGCATCGGGGAGCTTCTCTACTTCGTGACGCTTTCCCCGTACGGCTTCTACTGGTTCGAGTTGACAGAACCGTAAGGAAGGACCGATGACCGAGCCCACCTCCCTGCCCGACGACGTCCAGGCGCTCCTGGGTGCCTACCTGGGCCGCCAGCGCTGGTACGCGGGGAGTACCGATCCGCCGGCGGATGCCGTGCACACGGTCAACACCCGCGTGCTGTGGAGCTCCGAGGACCACGGGCACACCTTGTGGTCCGCCATCGTGGAGGCGGAGGGGGCCCGCTACCAGGTGCTGATCGGCGAGCGGCCGGGTGGCGAGTCGGCGGACTTCCTCTCCGGGCGCGAAGAGGCCCTCCTCGGCGCCGTCGGTTCGTGTTACTTCTATGACGCCACCGTCGATCCCGAGATGTCGCTGCACCTCCTCGAGGTGGTGACCGACGGTGCGGAGTCGGCCGAGCGGGTCCGGCCGGTCAGCGTGGAGCAGTCCAACACATCACTGGTCTACGACGACCGGGTCATCGTGAAGATCTTCCGGCGCCTGGCCGAGGGGCCGAACCCTGACGTGGTGGTGACCACCGCCCTGGCCGGCGCCGGCTTCGGCCACGTCGCCGCCCCGGTGGCTTCGTGGCGGGTCGACAACGTCGACCTGGCTTTCGCCCAGCAGTTCCTGGTCGGCGGCTCCGAGGGTTGGGCCCTGGCCCTGACGTCGCTGCGGGACTTCTACAACGGCGACACCGATGTGCCCGGCGACGCTGGCGGTGACTTTGCCGGGGAGGCGTCGCGGTTGGGAGCGATGACCGCTCGCATGCACCTGGCCATGGCCGGGGCGTTCGGCGTCGAGCCCGACCTGTTGATCGACGGCGGCTACGCGGCATTGATCGACGATGTGAGCCGCCGCCTCGACGCTGTGGTCCCCGCCTTGGGCAACGACCTCGCCGGTCCCGCCCGCAGCCTCATCGCCCGGCTGCGGGCGGTGGCGGCTCCCGGTCCGGCCCTGCGGGTCCATGGCGACTACCACCTCGGCCAGGTGATGCGCACCGACACCGGCTGGTATGTCCTCGACTTCGAGGGAGAACCGGCCCGCCCGGTGACCGAGCGGATAACACCGGCGTCACCGGCAAAGGACGTCGCTGGCATGCTCCGCTCGTTCCACTACGCGTCGCGCTTCGCCACCCGCGAACGCAGCGGCTTCGAACAGCAGGCCCTGGGTGTGCGGGCCCGGGCATGGGAGGACCACAACCGAGAGGCGTTCGTCGGCGGCTACCGCTCGATCGAGGGCATCGACGCCTTGCTCCCCGGCAACGGGGTCGACCTGCTGGCCGCCTACGAGCTGGACAAGGCCCTCTACGAGTTGGACTACGAGCGGGCCTACCGCCCCGACTGGGTGGACATCCCCAACGATGCGGTGGTCCGCATCCTCGGCGAGGGCGACCGCCCACCCCGCCCGTCGGGTCCGGAGGGCGCTCCCGGATAGGCCGAACGGCCTGGTGGGTACCATTGTCCCCATGGTGCGTCCCGGCAAGTCCTCTGCCGCGTCCGTCGAGGAAGGACGGGCGGCCGCCGGTCTCGATCCGGCCGATGTCGAGTTGATCGTCTCGGGCGGCCACGGCGACCCCCACCGAATCCTGGGCCGCCACGAGGGTGTGGTCCGGGCGTTTCGCCCCGACGCCGCCGCCATGCGCCTGGTGGCGGCGGCCCGGTCCGGCACCGCAGTTCCGGCGACGACGATGGAACGGGTCCATCCCGCCGGCCTGTTCGAGGGCTCGATCGAGCGCGATGCCACCGGCTATCACCTGGAGGCGGATTACGCCACGGGGATGATCGAGCCACCCACGACCGGATCCGCAGGTGCCGGATCCTCGGGCGCCGGGTCGCCCGGCGGGGCCACGTCGACGACGTTTCGCTTCGATGATCCCTATCGTTCCTGGCCGACCCTGGGCGATCTCGATCTGCACCTCTTCGGTGAGGGCCGCCATCGCCGCCTGTGGGAGGTCCTCGGCGCCCACACCCGTTCCCATGACGGCATGGTCGGCACGTCATTCGCTGTCTGGGCGCCCAACGCTCGCGCCGTTCGCGTTGTTGGTGAGTGGAACTTCTGGGACGGGCGCGTGCACCCCATGCGCTCCCTGGGTTCGTCTGGGGTGTGGGAGCTGTTCGTCCCCGGCGTCGCTCCCGGGTCGCGCTACAAATACGAGCTGGTGGCGGCGGACGGTGAGGTCATCCTCAAGGCCGACCCCATGGCCAACGCCACCGAGGTTCCGCCGGCCACGGCCAGCGTTGTCGCTGCTCCGAGCGCTCACCGGTGGGGCGATCAGGACTGGATGAAGGCGCGGGCGACAGGCGATCCGCTGGCCCAGCCCATGTCGGTCTACGAGGTCCATCTCGGCTCGTGGCTGCACACCTCCGACGGCCACGGCGGCGGTCGGCCACTGACCTATCGGGAGCTGGCCGAGAAGCTGCCCGCCTATGTGGCCGAGCTTGGTTTCACCCATGTCGAGCTGATGCCCGTCGCCGAGCACCCCTTCGCCGGTTCGTGGGGCTACCAGATCTCCGCGTACTACGCCCCCAGTTCGCGCGGCGGCAGCCCCGACGACTTCCGGGCGCTGGTCGACGCCTTTCACAGCCAAGGTGTGGGCGTGATCGTGGACTGGGTCCCCGCCCACTTCCCCCGTGACGCCTTCGCGCTGGCCCGCTTCGACGGGACCGCCCTCTACGAGCATGAAGATCCCAGGAAGGGAACCCAGCCCGACTGGGGGACGCTGGTGTTCAACTTCGGCCGGGCCGAGGTGCGCAACTTCATGGTGGCCAACGCCTTGTACTGGATCGACCAGTTCCACATCGACGCTCTGCGGGTCGACGCAGTGGCTTCCATGCTCTACCTCGACTACTCCCGCAAGGAGGGTGAGTGGGTCCCCAACGAGTTCGGCGGCCGGGAGAACCTGGAGGCCGTGGCGTTCCTCAGGGAGGTCAACGAGGCAGTGTTCTCGCTCCACCCGGGGGCGACGACCATCGCTGAGGAGTCCACCGCCTGGCCCGGGGTGTCCCGCCCGACGTATCTGGGCGGGCTGGGCTTCGGATGGAAGTGGAACATGGGCTGGATGCACGACACGCTCGAGTACTTCACGACTGATGCTCTGTTCCGCCGCTACCACCAAAACGAGCTGACCTTCGGGCTGGTCTACTCATGGTCCGAGAACTTCGTTCTGCCCATCTCCCATGACGAGGTCGTCCACGGGAAGGGATCGCTCTTGACCAAGATGCCCGGTGACCGCTGGCAGCAGCTGGCCAACCTGCGGGCCTTCCTGGCCTGGATGTGGGCACACCCGGGCAAGCAGCTGCTGTTCATGGGTTCCGAGCTGGGCCAGGAGCGGGAGTGGAACCACGATCGGGATCTGGACTGGTGGTTGCTGGGCCACGACGGCCACCGGGGCATCCAGGGTCTGGTAGCCGCTCTCAACCGCCTGTACAGGTCCCGACCGGCCCTGTGGACTCAGGACGTCAAGGCGGAGGGCTTCGCTTGGATCGACGCCTCCGACACCGAGCGCAGCGTGGTGTCGTTCCTGCGCATCGCCGCACCCCCCTCCGGCTCCGCCGGCGCACCGACGTGGCCGTCGGCCGCCCCAGAAGGGATCGACACGCTGGCCTGCATCGCCAACCTGACGCCGGTACCCCACCTGGGCTACCGGATCGGGTTGCCCAGCGCCGGGGAGTGGAAGGAGCTGCTCAACACCGACGCATCCGAGTGGGCCGGCAGCGGTCTGGGCAACGGTGGCCGGGTGAGCGCCAGCGCCGAATCGTGGCACGGCCAACCGGCTTCGGCCGAGCTGGTCCTCCCGCCCCTCAGCGTGTTGTGGCTGGTTCCCGCCTGAGCTCATGGGCCCGTGGCACGGACCGGTCGGTGACATCGCTCCGTCGATGTGTTAGCTTGCGCACGCCACAACGGGTCCGGGCGGACGTGGTCCACAGGCGAGCCCGGCACCGGCCCGGACGCCTGCGTCCGGGAGGCGTACGGTGGCAAAGCACTTCAAGCATCAGTCGGCCCGTGTCGGCTGGCGACGCGCTCCGGGTGTGGCCGGGGCGGTGGTCCTGGTCACTGCCGTCGCCGTCGGCCTGGCCTCGTCGAACAGTGGCTCGGGCCTCGAGCACCCGGTTGTCGGGCCGGTGGCCAACCTCGCTGCTCCTGCGGCCAACGGCCAAAGCTCGGCCGCCGTCCAGGCGCTGATGGCCGCCGTCAGCCTCAACCCCGGGGGCGGCACTGACCAGGTTTCCCCTGACACCCCCGTCGCCGTCCACACCACGGTCGGCAAGCTCGCGTCGGTGACGCTGACCACCGGAGCCAATCCGCCGCTCCCCGGTGCACTGAGCGCCGATGGCCGCAGCTGGCAGGTCAGCCAAGGTCTGGCCGCCTCCACGCCCTACCAGCTGGCGGTGGCCCTCACCGGGGCCTCAGGGGCCAAGGCTACCGTGACCAAGACCTTCGCAACCTTGGCCGTGCCCACCACGATGTCCGCTACGGTCAAACCTGATGACGGCTCGACCGTCGGGGTCGGCTCGCCGATCGTCGTGAAGTTCAACCGGGCGGTGCCGGCCTCCAACCAGACATCGGTCCTGTCCCACCTGGGCATCGCCGAGTCCCAGCCGGTGCCTGGTGGGTGGCACTGGTTCTCCGACCGTGAGTTGCACCTGCGGCCCCAGTCATTCTGGCCGACCGGCGAGCAGATCACCGTGACCACCAACCTCGACGGTTGGGACGCCGGCGCCAACAACTGGGGTTCCGGCCAGTCCACGACGCACATCAGGATCGGCGACTCCCATGTGGCCGTAGCCGACCTGTCGGCGGAGAAGATGACCGTGAGCGACAACGGGCAGGTGATCGCCACCTACCCGATCAGCGGTGGTTCCTCGCGCTACCCAACCCAGGACGGCATCCACCTCGCCATGGACAAGGAACCGGTGGTGCACATGGTGTCGTCGACGGTCGGCATCCCCGCCCACGGACCCGGTGGCTATGACGAGTACGTCTACAACGACGTCCACATCAGTGACACCGGTGAGTACGTGCACGACGCCCCGTGGTCCGAGGGGTCGCAGGGTCGCTCCAACGTGTCCCACGGTTGCGTCAACCTCGGACGGAACGACTCCAAGGCGTTCTACGACTTCAGCCAGATCGGCGACGTCATCGAGGTGGTCGGCGGCACCCGCCCCCCCGAGCCCCTCGATCATGGCGTCATGGACTGGACCCTGGACTGGAGCCAGTGGACCCCGGCGCTCGTCACCGGCGCCTGAGACGTCAACCGTCACCATCGCCAGGAGCCACCCGGCCCGTGGGCCGGCGCCGGGAGTGAACAGCTGCTCAGGCGACAGCGCCGACCTCGGAGCGCAGCTCGGCGGCCGCCTGCTCCGGGGGGATGACGTTGATGGCCACGCCTGAGCCCAGCTCGAAGCCGCCGGGGGTGGTCACCTTGGGCACGATGTGCGCGTGCCAGTGGTAGTCGCCGCTCAATCGATAGGGAGCGGAGTGAAACATGATGTTGTACGGGATCTCGCCGAGGCGGTTGCGCAACGCCGCGAGCGCCCCCTGGATCGAGCTGCCCACGCCCACCAGGTCCTCCAGGTCGGCCCGGAACAGGTGAGGGCCGTGGCGACGGGGGATGATGAGCATCTCGTAGGGTGAACCGCTCCAGAACGGGGCCAACGCCACCACGCGGTCGTCGGTGTGGACGACGCGGTGCTTGGCCTCCTCCTCGGCGTCGACGGTGGCGCACAGCAGACAGTTGCCCTGAAAGCGGGCAAAGCCCGCCATCTCGCTGGCCGTCTCGCCCGGCACGAAGGGCATGGACAGCAGCTGTCCGTGGGGGTGGTGCAGGGACGCTCCCGCCTCGCGGCCCCGGTTGACGACCGCCTGGCTGTAGCGAAGGCCGGGGATGGCGGAGTGCTCGACCATGCGGTCCCGCAGGGCGGCCATCACCAGGCCGCTGTGGGCCTCGCTGAGGTCGGCCCAGCTCAGCTCGTGGTCGGGGCTGAGGATGAACACCTCGTGGATCCCGCTGGCCGGCGCCTGGGTGTACACCGGCCCCGGGTGACTGACCACCATGGGCTCGCTGCCCTCGAACGCCGGATACTTGTTCGGTACCACCCGGACCTGCCACTGACCACTCGAGCCGTAGCTCTCGAGGGCCGGGGGTGTGGCGTCCTCGTTGCCCGGGCAGAACGGGCACGGTCGGGGAGGGCCGCTCTCCACGGGCAGCGCGTCGTTCAAGAATGTGGATGGGCGCTCAGCGCGGTCGCCGGAGATCACCACCCACCGCCCGGTGAGCGGGTCCAGCCGCAACTGGCTCACAATGTGGGGCCGAGCGCAAACCCGGCTGCGAGCAACATCACCATCGCCCACGACGGTAGCGCGTGGGCGAGCTAGTGGGGGACAGCGGTCGGCGAGCTCGTCGGGCATGGCCTGCCGACGTCACGCCGGCGGTGGGGGAGCTAACGTGGCGCGTCGTGCGCTCGGCGTGGGAGCAGCCGATAGCGCCTCGTGACCCGGCGATGGTCAAGGGTACGACGCACGCCATCTTGGGCCAGGCGCAGTTCCGTCCGCCGGCCCGCACCCTTCCCCAGAAGGTTGGACACTGGATCGCCCAGCAGTTGTCCTCCCTCTTCTCTGGTTCCTCGACGGGGGGTGGCGTGCACCTCCCGCCTGACCTCATCGTCGTCATCGTCGCCGCCGCCCTAGTCATCGTGCTGGTTGCCATCGCCCGCCACGGTGGGTTTCGCCGACGCTGGCGACGGGACCCGCAGAGGTCGCCGGCGGTGATGGTCTCTACCGACGAGCTCGGCGTGGCCGACGACGTGTGGTTGGGCCGGGCCGTCGCCGCTGAAGTCGCCGGCGACTGGCGGGAGGGTGTTCGGTGTCGGTACCGCTCCTTGATCGCCGTCCTGGTGGCCACCGGAGCGCTGAGCGAGGCGATCGGTCGGACGGCAGGGGAGTACCGAAGCATGGTGGAGCGAGCCGTACCGGACGCAGCAGCGCCGTTCGGGCTGGCGACAGACACATTCGAGGAAGCCTGGTACGGGCAGGTGCCGGCTGGGCCCGAACAGCGTGATGTGCTGGTCGCCGCCGCCCCGCCCGTCATCGAAGCCGCCCGACGTCACCGGCGTTCCCGGCACGACGACCCCGGCTCTGGCGCCGATGGTCAGGCCGGTCCGCAGGCTGACCCAGGCGGCGAGGGCGCTCCCGAGGACGCCCGGGTGCAGGCGGCAAGCGGCGGACCGGGGGCCGGGAGGTGACGGCCAATGCCACGGGCTCAGCCGTTTCTCGGCGAGCGAAGGGCCGGGGTCACCGGGGCGCCAGCGTCGCCGTGGTGGTCATGGCCGTCATCGCCGGCACCATCATCTGGGCGAGCGCCGGCGGTTCGAGCGGGGGAACCCCTCTCGACCCCGCGTCGACCGGGTCCGGGGGTGCCAAGGCCCTGGATCTGCTGGTCGGGCGGCTCGGTGGCGGCGTCGATACCAGCGGCCGACTTCCCGTTGCCGGCCACGGCGTGGCCCTCATCCTTGCCGACCGGCTGAGCGGGCCCTCGCGGCGGGGTGTGGACACCTGGGTGCGCGCCGGGGGGACTCTTGTCATCGCCGACCCGACGTCGGAGTTGGCTGGTGTCGCTCGCGCAGAAGGGGCCTCGCCCAATTCGTCCGTGGCTGCCACCGGCGCTCTGGTCCCTGACTGCTCGCGACCGTGGGTGGCGAACGTGGCCAGGATCGACACCGTCTCTTCCAACCTGCTGCGTACCCCGCCGGGAGCGACCGGGTCGTGCTTCAAGGGGGACGGCGGGTTCTTCGCCATCGAGCGGAGCGTCGGAAGAGGAACGGTCGTATCTCTGGCCAGCCCCGCGCTGTGGACGAACGCCCATCTTGGCGATGACGACAACAGCGTCCTGGCCGCCGACCTCCTTGTCCCCCAACCGGGGAACACGCTGGTGTGGTTGAGCGGACCCATCGTCGGCGGCGGTCACCAGTCTCTCATCCACCTCATTCCCGCACGGGTCGACGAGATGTTGATCGGCGGGATCATCGCTTTCGGGGTGGCATGCACGTGGCGGGCCCGACGGCTCGGCCGGCCGGTGCCCGAAGAGGTGCCCGTTGCCATACCGGGCTCGGAGTTGGTCGGCGCGGTCAGCAGGCTCCTGGCCCGCAACGACCAGCGGCGCTACGCCGCCGAATTGATCCGAGACGAGCTTCGCGGCGACGTGGTCGTCAGGATGGCGGTGACCCCGTCGATGGCGCCTGATGTGGTGGCCGGGCTGGTCGCCGAGCGGACCGGTCGTGATCCGGCGGCGGTGGCCGCCACGATGTATGGGTCGGCGCCCGCCGACGATGGTGAGCTGGTCGACCTGGCCCGCACGGTCGAGGAGATCCGACAGGAGATACATGGTGTCCGCACCTGAGAGCCCGGCGCCGGTGGCGCCATCGCAACCCCTGGCATCGCAACGCCTGGCCCGCTCACCGGAGGAGGCCGTGTGGGCCCTCCGCCAGGAGGTGGCCAAGGTGGTGGTCGGCCAGGACGGGGTGCTGTCGGGATTGCTGGTCGCCCTGCTCACCTCGGGCCACGTTCTGCTCGAAGGAGTGCCGGGCGTGGCCAAGACCCTCCTGGCCCGGACACTGGCCTCGGCCGTGGCCCTCGATTTCGCCCGCATCCAGTTCACCCCCGACCTGATGCCCTCCGATGTCACCGGTCAGAGCATCTTCTCCTCCGAGGCCTTCCGGTGGCGTCCCGGCCCGGTGTTCACCAACGTGCTGCTGGCCGATGAGATCAACCGGACGCCACCCAAGACGCAGGCCGCGCTGCTCGAGGCCATGGAGGAACGCCAGGTCAGTGTGGAGGGCCACGCCCGCCCCCTGCCGGATCCGTTCCTGGTGGTGGCCACCCAGAACCCCGTGGAGTACGAGGGGACCTATCCGCTCCCCGAAGCGCAGCTCGACCGCTTCCTGCTCAAGCTGGTGGTGCCCTATCCCTCCGCCGCCGAGGAGGAAGCGGTGGTGGCCCGAGTCGATGCTGGTCTCGACACCAGGAACCTGCCCGCTTCGGGCGTGCGGGCGGTCATTGGGGGCGGCGACATCCTCGATGCTCAGAAGCGAATCAGCGCTTTGCGAGTCGACCCGGTCATCCACGGTTACATCGTGTCCCTGGCCCGGTCTACCCGGGCCCTCCCCTCCGTCTCGCTCGGGGTATCGCCTCGGGGCGCCACCATGTTGTTGCGGGCGGCCAAGGCCTGGGCGTGGTTGGCCGGTCGGCCATTCGTCACTCCTGACGAGGTGAAGGCCATGGCCAAGCCGGTCTTCCGTCATCGTCTCCGGCTTCGACCCGAAGCCGAGCTGGAGGGGCTCAACGCTGACCAGGTGCTCGACGGCGTGCTGGCCGCCGTCCCCGTCCCGCGCTGAGGGCCATGACCTCGAGCGTGTTCGACGCCGGCCGAGGCCCCCGCCCACCTCGACCTGGTCCGCGACCCCGGCGCCGGCATTGGCGTCCGGTGCCTACCGGCCGTCTGGCTCTGGCCGTGGCGGTCGCCGCCGTCGTCACCCTGGCCGTCCCCCTGCCGGCACCGTGGGGGCTGGTGGTGACCGTCGGGCTGGTGGCCGTCGTCGCCATCGTCGACCTGGTGGTCGGTCTGCATCCTGAGCGGGTGGAGGTGGAGCGTCACCTGCCCGCCGTCGTTTCGCTCGGAAGCACAGCGGAGGTGTCCTGGTCGCTTCGCCAGCCCTCGCGCCGATCCGTCCGGGTCGGCTTCGCCGACGAGCTGGCCCCGTCGCTGAGAGCTGGTGTGCGCCGGGCCGAGTTGCTCCTACCGGCCGGCACCACCCAGAGGGTCCGGACCACCATCGACCCGTCGAGGCGAGGCCGGTTCGTGTCCGAAGAGGTGGTGGTGCGCACGGGCGGGCCTCTCGGGCTGATGAGCCGGCAGGGGTCGCGCTCGTCTCCCCAGGAGCTACGGGTCTATCCCGGCTTCGGCGCCCGAGCGGAGGCCGAGCTGCTGGCCCGGACCCGGATCGCCGAGATCGGTTCCCGCCGAGCCCGCATGGCCGGATCCGGTACCGACTTCGATCAGCTACGCGACTACGGCGTCGACGACGACGCCCGGCGGATCGACTGGGCGGCGACCGCCCGGGTGGCCCGACCCATCGTCCGCACCTACCGGGTCGAGCGCAACCAGACCCTCATCGTGCTGTTCGACAACGGCCGGACCATGGCCGGACGGGTCGCCGATGTGCCCCGCACCGAGCACGCCATGGATGCTGTGCTGATGTTGACGGCTGCCGCCGCTCGCCTCGGGGACCGGCTGGGCATGACCACGTTCGACCGCCGGATTCGTTCCACGGTGGCGCCCGGCACCGGCGTCGGTCAGCTCGGGCGGGTGAGCGAGGCCCTGTACCTGCTCGAGCCCGAGCTGGTGGAGAGCGACTACCGGGCGGTGTTCGCCGCCACGCTGGCCCGGGTCCGCAGGCGGGCACTCGTCTGCGTGCTCACCGAGCTGGCCGACGAATCCCTTGGTGAGACGCTCCTGCCCGCCCTGCCCCTCCTGGTCCGAACCCACCTCGTCCTGGTCGGCGCAGTGCGGGACCCCGAGATCGCACGCTGGAGCGCCCTGGTGCCCGAGGACGCCGATCAGGCCTACCGAAAGGCCGCCGCCGCCCGGGTGCTCGAATCCCGGCGTCGGCTCAGCGCCGTTCTGTGCTCGCTCGGCGCTGTCGTCGTCGACGAGGGTCCCGGCGATCTGGCGCCGGCGCTGACCGACGCCTATCTGCGGGCCAAGTTCACTGGCGCCCTCTGAGGTTGGGCAACGGCGTTCGCCGGGGTTCGGCGTCCGGTCCCGGCGTCAGGCCCCGGCGTCAGGCCCCGGCGGCGGTCACGATGGCGTCGGTGGCGAAGCCGGCGAACAGTCCGAGGAGAAGTCCGTAGGCCAGCAGGTTGGGCTTGGCCAGCTTGGACGCCACCCCCAGCAGCTGGATGACGACGTAGAGGATCGAGCCGGCCGCCAGCGTCAAGAACAGCACGCTCACTGCGTCGCTGGTGAAGCCGTGGCCCAGGGCCGTGCCGAGGAACGTCGGGCCTCCGCCGATCAGGCCCATGGCCAGCAGGAACCGCCAGCTCGGTCGTCTGTCCGTCACCAGGCGATCGGCGGCCAGGGGAGCCACGATCCCGAAGCCCTCGGTGGCGTTGTGCAGACCGAAGCCGATCACCAACAGGGTGGCCAACGCCACCTCGTTCTTGGCGGCCGACTGACCGATGGCCAGGCCCTCGGCGAAGTTGTGCAGGCCGATGCCCACAGCGATGAGCAGGGACAGGCGTTGGGCGGCGCTCCACCCGGCCATGGTCCCGACCCGCTCGTCGACGCTCATGGCCCCCGGACCCGAGGATCGCTTCGCCTGGCGGGCCTTCGTACCCATCCACCGCTCGTAGGCCACCAGCCCGAGGAGGCCGATGGTGAGGCCCCCGGCGAAGAGGGCGCCGTAGCCGAAGACCCGACCGAGGCCACCGTGGTGGGCGTGGACTTCGCCGAGCGCGGTGGCGATGGGATCCCAGGCCTTGGACAGAACATCCCAGATGAGGAACAGCAGCACGCCGATGGCGGTGGCGTTGAGGAATGCCCGCATCGCCGGTATGGGCCGTCGGATCCGGCCGATCGGCAGCCCAAGGAGGATGGTCACTCCGGCGATAGCTCCCAGCAGAAGCGTCGTTCCGAGATCCATCGAGCTACTCCCTTGATCTTTGGCTCGCTAGAGAGATTACCTTAGGCACACCAAATATAACAGTGGTCCCGGCTCACCGGAAGCCCCTCTCGAGTTGAGCCCTCCCGATGTGGCTCGCAGCATCGGATACCTCTTGCGGTGGTGCGGAAGGGGAGCCCCCCGACGTTGTGAGCTCACGTGGCCGCCGGCTCACCGAGACGCCCGCTGTAGCCGGCTTCAGCTGCCCGGGGACCGAGCAGCCCCACCCAGGCGAAGAACACGGCCTCCACGGCCACGCCCAGACCCACCCGCACGGGGGTGGGCAGGCCGGACCCGGTGACGAACCCTTCGATGGCGCCGGCGACGGCCAGGGTGACGACGACCCCCAGGAGCAACACGACCATGCGGTTTCCTTCCTCGGCCAGGGCGGTGGACCGCCTGCGGTCACCGGGGGCGATGACCGTCATGCCCAGGCGGAGGCCGGCGGCGCCGGCCAGGATCACCGAGGTGGTCTCGATGAGGCCGTGGGGAAGGATGAGGCCCCAGAACTTGCCTTGCTGACCGGCGGCTGCGAACAGCCCGGCGGCGCCGCCAATGCTGGCGCCGTTCTGAGCGAGGAGGATGGCGGTGGGGATGCCGAAGGCGACGCCGGACGCGAAGGCCTCGGCTGCCACCCGGACGTTGTTGGTGTACACCTCACTGGCGAAGGCACTGGCCGGTTCGGACGAGTAGTAGGCGGCGAAGTCGTGGTTGACGTAGGCCTGGCGGACCGCCGTGGGGGCGGAGGCCGAGCGGGCAGCCGAGGAGTGGGCGAACCACAGGCCGACGGCCATGGCCGGCCCGAGGGTGAGCATGGCGGCCACCACGAAGAGACGGCGGACGTGCCAGAACGCCGCCGGGAAGGTCGTGATGAGGAACTGGCTGATCTGCGGTCGTCGCCCGCTGCGGGTGCCATAGATGACGGCGGAGGAACCGGCCACCAGCACGGAGAGCTCACTGAGGACCGCAGGGTCGGGAAAGGCGGCCTGGGCGTGGGAGAGATGCCCGGAGGTGCGCTGGTAGGCGGCAACCAGCTCCTCGAGCTCGACGCCACTGAGATCCCGGTGCCGTCGGGCCCGGATGGTGAGCACCCTCAGCCGTTCCCATGTCGGGCGGTTCTGCGCCAGGAACCGGTCGATGTCCACGGGCACGAACGCTACCGTGAGGCGATGCGACCGGGCGTGGCAGGTCCGCCCCCGCTGGCCGATCGGAGCGAGCAGCCGACCTCGTCGCTGATCACCCCCGAGGCCGTCGTTCTCGATTTGCGAACGGCCACGCTCGGTTCCAGGAGTCTCGCCAAGCTTCTGGACGTGGTCATCATCGCTGCCGGCGTAGGGATCCTCCTGCTGATCGCCGGGTTGGCCGGCGCCGGCGACACGCTCATGATCGTGTTCGTGTCGACCTTCTCGGTCGTGGCGCTGTTCGGCTATCCAGCGTTGTGGGAGGCGTTGTGGCGGGGCCGGACGCCGGGCAAGGCGGCACTCGGTTTGCGCGTCGTCACCGAAAACGGGGCACCTATCGGGCCTCGTCAGGCCCTCGTCCGGGCCGTCCTTGCACCCGTCGACCTCGTGGTCGGCGCAGAGTCGATGCTCATCTCGGCGAGTGACCGTCGTGTCGGTGATCTGGTGGCCGGAACCTTGGTGGTGCGGGACAGGACGGTCGCCACCGCCGGGCCGCCGTTCTGGTTCTCACCGCCCCCCGGCTGGGAGGCCTACGCCGGGTCGCTCGACACTGCCAGCATGACTGGGAACGAGCAGGCGGTGATCCGCTCGTTCCTGCTGCGCTGGCAGGAGTTCGACGGCACGTCCCGTCTCCGCCTGGCCGCCTGGTTGGCGGCGCCCCTGGTGCCCCGCCTCGGACCCGCGCCTCCGCCGTGGTTGTCCCCCGACCTCTATCTGCTCTGTGTGACCGCCGCTCGACAGCGCCGAGATCACGGAGGGGTGCAGCAGCCGACGATGCCGGCCCATGTGCCCCCCCGGCCCTGGGCCGCCGCCGCCGCCGGAACGCCCGAACCCGCCGGTTGGGGTCTCCCCGCCGGTGCCAACCCGCCTGACGGCGTCCCCGGTGTGCGGCCTCAGCCCGGGCCCTCGCCCTACCCCTCGGGTCCCAACACAGCGACGTCGCCGATCACCCCGCCGACCTGACGGCCGCCCCCAACGGCACGCTCGGCCGGACCCCTCGATGCGGCCTCCACGCTCAGAGCGACGCCTCAGCTGGGAGCTCAGCCCCCCGGTAGCCTGCACGACGATGAGCGTCTACCTCGACCATGCAGCAACCACCCCGGTACGGCCGGAGACGGCAGGCGCCATGGTGCCGTGGCTGACGGGGTCGTTCGGGAATCCATCGGGATCCCACACCAT
>JALZAH010000390.1 GCA_030948425.1 Actinomycetota bacterium | reverse complement strand
GCCAGGATCGGGTAGTAGCTGGGCGAGGGCAGGTGCACGCTCTGGCCCGGCTTCAGCCGCTCCTCAGCCGAGGCCTTGACCTTGTCGTAGTCGTCGAGACGCAGCATCCGCCCGTCCTCGTCCTCGGTGTACTTGCGGTGCCACCAGTCGTCGACGGCGTGGACCTGGGGCGTGTCGATGAAGTTGTAGGCGGGCGCCGGGGACGGGATCGACCACTCGAGGCTGCGGGCGTCCCATGGGTCGGCCGGGACGCTGATGTGGTCGCGCTTGTGCTTCTTGTCGGTGCGCCGCACGTTGGCGAAGAACACCAACAGGCCGAGGGCGATGACGAACGACCCGATCGTGGACACCATGTTCCAGAAGTCCCACTTGGTGCCGTTGGGGTAGGTGTAGATGCGCCGGGGCATGCCCTGGAGGCCGAGGATGTGGTGAGGCCCGAAGGTCAGGTTGAAGCCGATGAGGAACAGCCAGAAGTGGACCTTCCCGAGGCGCTCGTCGAGCAGCTGGCCGAACACCTTGGGGTACCAGAAGTAGATGCCTGCGAAGATGCCGAACAGGGCACCCCCGAACAGCACGTAGTGGAAGTGGGCCACCACGTAGTAGGTGTCGGTCTGCTGGCGGTCGCTCGGTGACACCGCATGGGTGACCCCCGACAGGCCGCCGATCGTGAACATCGTGATCAGGCCGATGGAGAAGAGCATGGACGTGGCGAACCGCAGAGATCCCTTCCACATGGTGCCGATCCAGTTGAAGATCTTCACCCCGGTGGGCACGGCGATGAACATGGTGGAGATCGAGAAGGCGGTGACCGACACCGGACCGAGGCCGACGGAGAACATGTGGTGGACCCACACCCCCCAGCCCATGAAGCCGATGGCGATGCCCGAGAAGACCATCACCTTGTAGCCGAAGAGCGGCTTCCGGCTGAAGACGGGGATGATCTCGGAGACCATGCCGAACGCCGGCATGATCATGATGTAGACCTCGGGATGGCCGAACAGCCAGAAGAGGTGCTGCCACAGCACCGGATCACCGCCGTTGGCCGGGTTGAAGAAGTTCGCTCCGAAGTTGCGGTCGAACATCAGGAGGAACAGCGCGATGGTGATGATCGGCAGGGCGAACAGCAGCAGGAACTGGGTGACGAGGCCCATCCAGGTGAAGACCGGCATCCGGAACAGGCCCATGCCCGGAGCCCGAAGGTTGAGGCAGGTGACGATGAGGTTCACCGCACCCACCGTCGAGGCGATGCCGGTGATCAGCAGGCCCCCGATCCAGAAGTCGATGTTGTGGCCGGGGGAGAAGACGATTGAGGTGTTCGGGGCGTAGCCGAACCATCCGCCGTTGGGCATCCCGCCGAGGAACACCGACGAGTACAGGAACAGCCCGCCGAACAGGAAGAGCCAGTACGAAAGCGCGTTCAGGCGGGGGAAGGCCACGTCGCGGGCCCCGACCTGGAGCGGGATCAGGTAGTTCATGAAGGCGGCGCCCAGGGGCATCACGACCAGGAACACCATCGTCGTCCCGTGCATGGTGAACACCTGGTTGTAGGCGTTGGCGTCGAGTATCCGACCGTTGGGGCGGGCCAGCTGCAGGCGGATGAGCAGCGCCTCGAAGCCGCCGACGACGAACCACATCATGGCGGTGACGCCGTACATGATCCCGACCCGCTTGTGGTCGATCGAGGTGATCCACCCCCAGAAGCCATCGGTGCGGGACGGGCGCTTCAGCAGGCCTGAGGCGATGGGCCGGGGGTCGTCCGTTAGGACGACCGGCGGTTCGAGGAGTGAGGTCATGGCAGCAGCGGTCCTCGTCTACGGCGTGGGCGGTCCGGCGGCGAGGCCGGCGGGGACGGGCGCACCCCGGAGGCTGGGGTCGCCGAGCGTGCGGAGGTAGGCGATGAGCGAGGTGATCTCGCCTTCGGCCAGGTTGAGCTTCGGCATGAGCGAGCCCGGCTTCTCACCCGGCGGGTCGCGCAGCCAGGCCCGGAGGCTCTCGTTGTCGTTGCCGAAGATTGCGCCGGCGAAGGTGGCCCGGGAGTTGAAGTAGGTGAGGTTGGGACCGACGGCGCCTCTGGACACCCCGTTCACGGCGTGGCAGCCGGAGCATCCCTTCTGGAGGAACAGGGTGTAGCCCTTGGCCTCCTCGCTGGCCGTGGGGGCGTCCTTGGCGGTGACGATCGAATAGCTGTTGGCCGGGGTGTCGACCGAGTTGGCCGCCATCCACCGGTCGAAGTCGGCCTGCGGCTGGGCCACCACCCGCAGCCGCATGTTGGCGTGCGACAAGCCGCAGTACTCGGCGCACTCCCCGTAGTAGAAGTCGGCCTTGTCGGCCTGGATCGTCATGTGGTTCTTCCGTCCGGGGATGGCGTACACCTTGCCGGCCAGCTTCGGCGGCCAGAAGTTGTGGATCACGTCGGCCGAGGTGAGGTTGAGCTGCACCTTCCTGCCGACCGGGATGTGCAGCTCGTTGGCGGCGGCCACGACGGTCTTGCCCTGGGCGTCTTTGTAGTTGTACTCCCACCACCACTGGTGGCCGATGACCTGGACCTGCATCGAGTCCTTGAACTGGCGGTCGAGGTAGAAGATCTTGCTGACCGTACCGATCCCGACCCCTACCAGGATCAGGGCCGGGATGATCGTCCAGGCCAGCTCGTACCTGGTGTTGCCGTGGATCTGCTCGGGACGATCGTCGTCGCTGGCGCGGCGGAACCGGATCACGGCGTAGAGGATGAGGCCCTCGACGAAGACGAAGACGACGGCGGCGATGACGAACACGGGCAGGATCAGGGTGTTGAGGGAGCGGGAGAAGGGGCCCTGCGCATTGAATGTGTTCTGCGGGGTATCGGAGGCGCAGCCCCCCGTGAGCACGGCCAGGCTGGTGAGCAGGGCCCAGAGGCGCCGCCTGGGACGACAATGGCTGCGGATCCGCATCAGGGCTTCCCCACCTTCTCCTGTGAGTCCTTGGGCGGGGCGGCCTCGACGTGGAGCTGGCCGACCATGGCCGGGTGGAAGTCGCACCGGAACCAGTAGGTCTCGCCCGGAACCAGCCCGACGACCTTGGTGTCGATCAGCTTCGAGGCCTTGGCGCCGCCACGGATGGGGAGGATGGCCACGTAGGGCGTGCCGGCCTCCTTCGAGGAGTAGATGCCGACATCGTGGTAGGTGGCCTCGGGGTCGCCGTTGGCGAACGTGAAGCGCACCTTGCCCTCGGTGATGGTGAGGTCCTTGGTGTCGTACTGGATGCCCTGGGCGTGGAGGCCGGCCTTGGTGACGGTCGAGCCGCCCTCCTTCTCGATGGTCCGCTCGCCCTTGGCGGCCGATGCGGCGCCAGCGCCGACGACCGAGACGAGCGCCACCCCGGCCAGCCCGGCGGTGAGCCGGCGGCCGACGTTGCGGCCGCTGGCCAGGGCCAGGCAGCCGAGGAACAGCAGCGTGGCCACCGAGCCCGACACCACGATGGCCGCCTTCTCGTTGACGGCGAGGTACACCCGGCTGACCGAGATGGCGACGACGGCACCGAGCAGCACGGCCAGCATCGGGTAGGTGAAGGGGCTCGTGGCCCGGCGGCTGATCCGGTCGCCGAAGCGGGGGGTGGCGAGCGGGTGCTCGGCGAAGGCCTGCCCGAGCCAGCCGCCGGCGGCGACCAGCAGCAGGGCCACGGCCAGGTAGAACGCCACGGAGCCGGCAGCGGCAGCCACCCCGGCCACCACGAGCCCGGCGGCGGCCACCAGGGGGAAGGCGGAAGCCCCCACGGTGGGCCCCGGGTCGGTGACCGGCTGCATCGACGGCGGCGGCGCATCGGCGGGGACGCGCGGCTCCACCTCGGTGTCGGTGACCGGGCGTTGGCTGGTGACCACGGCGAAGGCGAAGGCAGCGACCACCACCATGACCAGCAGCGTGGCCCCGAAGTGATC
>JALZAH010000387.1 GCA_030948425.1 Actinomycetota bacterium | reverse complement strand
AGCGTCACCACCGCCGTGGTGCCGCGGATGGCGCTGAGGTTGGGCTGCGGGGCCCATCGCCCAACCGGCGCGGCGGCGGGCTTGGTGGCCGAGGAGCTCCCCCCTGAGGACAAGACGGCGGCGATGACCGCAGCCACTGCGACGACGCCGATCCCGGCGGCGGCAAAGAACCAACGTCGGCGTGAGCCCCCCACGGAGGTGACGCGGACCTCCGCCGGGGAGGCGCAGGGCTCGCATTTGGTCCCAACCTCGGTACGGACCAGGCACTTGGGCAGATCGGTCGTCCACAGTCGACGCAGCTGATCCGGGTCGGCTCCCCGTGCGTTTCACAACTCAGGGTAGGGGTTGCCATGACCACTGCAGGTGAAGAAGGACTGTTGTACGAACGGACCCTACCGCGTCGGTCACCGGGCCGAAGAGCGACCGTCCTCGACCGGAGGTGATGCTGGGTCAGCCTCCGAGGCCGGTGATCGACCTACGCTCGCACCCTGCGCCCTTCGGGCACCGAGATAGGCAGGATGACAGCGTTTGGCCATCATCGGGATTCATCTGTTCGACGGCGTCGAGGAGCTCGACGCCGTCGGACCCTGGGAAGTGCTGTCGTGTTGGACGCGCCGCTGGTCCGCTGACGGCTGGAGGGCGATCACCTTCTCTCGTCTCGGCGAGGAGGTGGTGGCCGCCAACGGACTGAGGATGCGACCCGACTGCGATTGGTCGACCGTGCCCCCGCTCGACGTGGTGGTGCACCCCGGAGGCCCTGGTGTCTGGGACCAGCTCCATGACCCCGTCCAGCTCAACTGGGTTCGTCGCCAAGCCGCAGGCGGGGCCCTCATGACCAGCGTGTGCACCGGGTCGTTGCTCTTCGCCGCTGCCGGGATCCTCGCCGGACGCCCGGCAACCACCTACTGGGACTCCCTCGACACTCTGGCGGAGCTCGACCCGAGCATCGATGTCCGCCCCGCTGAGCGCTGGGTGGACGCAGGCTCGGTCATCACCGCATCGGGGGTCTCGGCGGGGATCGACATGGCCTTGCACCTGGTGCGACGACTGGCGGGCGTCGAGCGGGCCCGTCAAGTTCGCCAAGCCATCCAGTACGACCCGGCACCACCGGTGTGACGCCCCGAGCTCCATGGCCCACCGAGGCACCCCGGACGCCCTCGGGATGAGCCCGCATCTGAGTAACGTAATGTCGCCGGTGTGCTGCGAATCGCTGCTTCGCAGGTCGGCGACGCCGGCACCTCACTTGACGCCCAGGACGGACCAGATTGTTGTCATCGAAGAGTGACATGACCGGAACGGCGTGACCGGGGCCCCCGAGCCAGAAGCCGGGGACCGGATCAACGCCATGATGGACCGTTTGACCACCGTGGCCCGCCGCAACGAGGAGCTGGCCGAGCCCATCACCATCTACGACCCGGCTGGTGGGCCGGACCAGGAGCCAGTGTGGAAGGTCGGATACCGGGATCGGGTCTCGGAATCCAGGCGCGTGGCGTGGGGTGCAACGCTTGAGGCGGCGCTCGAGAAGTGGCTGGCCGACTTCGAGTGAACGTGCACTGAGCGCCAATGGACCGTCACGCCTGGGACCGACGTTTCCAGGGAGCGGCGCTGGCCATGCCCGCCCACCCCAATCCGTTCCTGGTCGACGAGCTCACTGCGGTACCACCCGGTCGAGGTGATCGACGTCTTCGTTCGGGCCGTGCGGGCGACGGGCCAGGGCGCCGGGCTCCAGGCACGGTCAGCCGACGGGCGGGTAGAGCTTCCGCAGCGCAGCGTCGTCGCCCAAGCTCGGGTGGTCAGGGCCACCTACCGGGAACATGATCGAGGTCGGATCGAGGGTGTGGACGAGACCCATGGCGTGACCGAGCTCATGGGTGGCGATCACCAGGCGCCGGTCCACGCTCAGGTCGCAGTCAGAGCAGATCTCGATGATCGCTCCCCGGATGTGGTGGTGACCGTCGAGGGCAGTCCTGGTCAACCCCTGGATGTCAGGAACGTCACTGCGGGCCAGCACCGCGAAGGGCTCCTCGCACACCTCGATGACGGGGCCGTCGTAGCGGCACGGCGCGCCGCCGCTTGCGGCACTCAGCTTGATCCTCGCACCGGCGTCATCCCAACTCTGGGTCCCCTGCGTGATGGCTTGGTGCCAGGCCGCGTCGCCGGTGCCGTCCACCACCACCAGATGGCTCTCGGCCACGGGCCAGCTGGTCTGCTGAGGGAGAAGCAGGTTGGGTGGGCTCACCCAGTCAACGAGGACGAACGCCAGGGCAACGGAGAAGACCATGATGTTGGTCAGGCGCATCACGGCCAGGGCACGCGCCCGCCCTCGTCCGAGGGATGCCCACTCATCATCCCTTGGCCCCCACCGGCGCGGATCGAACAGCGACCACCTACCCGGCATGGTTGGCGGACCTGTCTGGGTCATGACTGGCGGATCATGATGGCCGGTCATGGACGTGGCCGGGGGACGCCGCCATGAACGTCACCCTCAAGGGGGAAGACCAGGTTCAGGTCCTCCAGGCTCGTGAGCGCGGGCCGGAGATCGTGGGCGACGAAGCGGGCCAGGATGGCCTCCATCGTCGCCGGGTCAGGCCGATGGCGGACGTTGAAGAAACGCTCCCCGTGGATGAACGTCCGGTCGACACCGAGACAGCTCAGAGCCACCTCCATCTCCTCGATCATGGCCCCATTGCCGCTCAGGATGAAGCGCCTTCCCCCCAGTGCTTCCAACCGTGCCGGAACGGTCTCGGTGAGGCGACCTCGCAGTTGCGGCCATCGGGGTGGGGGTTGGGACAGCGAGATCTGGTAGGAGAAGTTCCCATGCTGCGCCACCAGCCGGTCGAGCTCGTCGCCGAGGCAGATGTCGGCGACCAGTCGCAGCCCCCAGTACAGGTGGATGCGGCGGTGGTCCCCCTGGGCCAGAAGGTGGCAACACAGCGAGTGCAGTGGGCTGATGCCGACCCCGGTCGCCAACATGACCAGTTCGGTCTCGGGCTCCCTGGGTAGCATCGACCGCCCCGAAGGACCCCGGAAGCGGACGGTGTCACCACGTCGGAGAGACGCCAGGTGGTGGGCCAGCGGGCCCTCTGCGAAGACCCTCACCAAGATGTCGAAGCGACGGTTGCCGCTGGGAGGCGAGAAGATGCAGTAGGGGCTCCGGCGAGGTCCGATCCCACGCAGGTCCTCCTCGATGCCGATCCAGTAGCCCGGCAGGAACACGAACGGTCGACCGTCGCTGACCTCGAGAGTGATCCTCACCGTGCCGGTCACGGTTAGGCGGTCGACAGAGACAACCTCAGCCCGACGATCGTAACGGGACACCTTCTCCCAGGTCTCCGACACCGCTCCGAGCCTAGTGGTCGTTCTGGTCTGGAAGTGCTAGTCCGCGGAACTTGCCCAGACCGTGATGTCGCCTCAGATCAGACGCCGCTCGTCGCTGAGCTCGAACGCCGCTGCCAACAGCCGGTAGGAGCACAGGCGTGCCTCGGGATCATGTGAGACCGTGCGCACCACCAGTTCCTCCACACCATAGGCATCGGCGAGGTTCAACAGGATGGCGCGAACCCTGTCCGGGGCACCGACGACCCGACGGTGGCGCTGCTGGGCCAGCAACTCCTTATCGAGATCCGTGAGGGATAGGGCCTCGGCCTCCTCGACCGGCAGGAGACAGCGCCGATCAGAGCCCTCGAGCCGGAGGTGCCACACGTCGTCGCTGACAGCCACCCGGCGGGCCTCGGCATCGGTCTCTGCGCACAGCACGGAGACTCCGACGTTGGCCACGGGCACCGGGCACAGCGGCGACGGCCGGAACTGCCGTCGGTACGCAGCCATCACCTGAGGCCCGAAGCGGGGCGATACGAAATGGGCGAAGGAAAATGGCAGGCCCATCCCCGAGGCCAGGGCCGAGCCGTAGCTGCTCGAGCCGAGCACCCACGCTTCCGGAGCCCCGGGACCGTCGGGCATGGCTCGCACACCGGCGAAACGATGATCCGGCCCCAACGAGTCGTGGAGGAAATCGATCACGTCGGCAACCCGGGAACGGTAGTGCTCGTCGTCGGGGCCGCCGGGTCCATCCGCCAGCGCCTCGGCGGCCAACGGGTCTGCACCTGTGGTGCGGCCCAGGCCCAGATCGATGCGACCGGGGAAGAGTGTTTCGAGGGTACGGAAGGTCTCCGCCACCTTGAGCGGGCTGTAGTGCGACAGGAGGATCCCGCCGGCTCCCACGCGGATCGACGACGTGCGCGACGCCACGTAAGCCGACAGAACCTCGGGTGCGGTGC
>JALZAH010000358.1 GCA_030948425.1 Actinomycetota bacterium | reverse complement strand
ATCCAGCGAGGACGAAGCCCTCCTGGAACACCGAGAGGCGGCACTGGGAGAGGTCGAGGTGATCCTGACCCGGAAGCTCAAGCGGGCCCTGCAAGATGAGCAGAACAGTCTGTTGGACCGCCTGCGTAGCTCCCGAGGTGAACCCGACTCGACCACCCTCCTCGGTCCCGTCGACGATCACCGGCAGCGGTACGTCGATGCCGCCCTTCCGCAGCTCGAGTTGGCGGCCCGGGCGGGATCGCGCTTCGCGCTCGACTTGGTCAAAGCCAGCGGGCGGAAGGTTGGGACGCCGAAGCGCCCGCCCAAGGTCGACGACCTGGCGGCCGAGCTGGCCGCCACCGTCAGTGACCAGATCCGTCGCAAGGTCGACCAGGCCGTAGGGGCGGGGCGGGACGGTGGCGACGACGACCAATCGTCGATGACCGAGGCTCTGGGCGCCGCCTATCGGGAGACCAAGACCCAGCGGGTGGAGCGCACCGCCGGCGACCAGGTGACGGCGGCGTTCTCCCGGGGCATCTGGGAGGCGGCCGGCGACCGGGTGCCGCTGAGGTGGGTGGTCGAGGACATCGACGGGCCATGCCCCGATTGTGACGACAACGCTCTCGCCGGCGCCCTGCCCCGACACGAGGGTTTCCCCACCGGCCAGGCGCACCCCCCGGCTCACACCGGGTGCCGATGCCTGGTCGTGCCCCATCTCGGCTGAGGACCCTGGCCTCGCAGGTCCTGAGATGGCCCGATGAGGTGCCCTCGCTACGATGACCACCCACCGATAGGCTCCCGGTTCGCATGAGAACCCCCGCGGATCTTCCCCGTCGATTGCCGCGCACCTCCCGTCGATTCCGCATCGGCGTCCTGGCCGTCATCGTCTTGGCGATCCTCCTGCTGACCTCGCTGCGAGGGCTGGCTCGGTTCTGGACGGACTACCTGTGGTTCTCAGAGGTGCATTTCACGTCAGTGTTCCGCGGCGTGCTGCTCACCAAGATCGCCCTCGGCGCCGTCTTCGTCGTCATCTTCTTTCTCATGCTCTTCGTCAGCGTGACGGTGGCCGACCGGGTGGCGCCCGATGTGCCGGCCGTCGGACCACAAGATGACCTCGTCGAGCGGTACCGGGAGATCCAGGTCAAGCGGGGCCGGCTCATCCGCCTGGGTGTGTCGGTGATCTTCGCTCTGTTCGCCGGCGTGGGTGCCAACAAGGAATGGAACAACTGGGATCTGTTCCGCTACCACGTCAACTTTTCGACCTCCGATGCCCAGTTCCACAACAACGTCGGCTTCTATGTCTTCCAGCTGCCTTTCATCGATTGGCTCTTGAACTGGGTGTTCCTGGCCATCATCGTGGTCCTGATCGTCTCCATCGTCGCCCATTACCTCAACGGCGGAATACGGTTCCAGTCCCCATCGCAGCGCTCGACGACGGCGGTCAAGACCCACGTGTCGGTCCTGCTCGGGATCCTCGCACTGGTCAAGGGCGTGGATTACTACTTCCAGCGTCTCGAAATCGTCCTCTCCCGCAACCACCTCGTTGATGGGGCGACAGCGACCGGCGTCCACGCCGAGATCCCGGCCAAGTACCTGCTGATGGCCATTGCCGTGATCGCCGCCGTGCTCTTCCTCTACAACATCCGCCAGCGGGGTTGGACGCTGCCGATCGTCGCCGTGGCCGTCTGGGCCATTGTCTGGGTGCTGGTCGGCGGGGTGTACCCGGCTGCCTACCAGGCCTTGCGGGTGAGTCCCTCGGAGCTGACGAGGGAGACCCCCTACATCCAGCGCAACATCGACGGCACGCGAGCCGCCTATGGGCTGAGCAACGTTGCTGTCAATCAGAACTACCAGGGCAACGCCACGCTGTCCGCCTCCCAGATCCAAGGCACCAGCCCCCAGGCCGTCGCCAACCAGCAGACCCTGGCCAACGTGCCCGTGCTCGATCCCCAGCAAGTCGGTCAGACCTTCGACAAGTACCAGGCCCTGCGGAGCTACTACCAGTTCGGGGGTTTGAACAGCGATCGCTACAGCCTGGGCAGCGGGTTCGGGGACGGCATGACCCAGGTCATCACCTCGGTGCGTGAGCTGTACAGCCAGAACGTGCCCAGCGGGTTCGTCAACCAGCACCTCGAGTACACCCACGGCTACGGCGCAGCTGTCGCTCCGGCCAGCCAGAGTGGCGTCAACGCCGACGGCACGCCGAACTTCTCGCTCCAGAACATCCCCCCGGTGGGGGTACCGGCGTTGAACGCCCATGGATCGCAGGTGTACTACGGACAGGGTGCCTCGGCCAGCGGCTACGTAGTGGCCAAGTCCAAGCAGGCTGAGCTCGACTACGAGAACTCTGCCGGAACACAGGTCTCCAACCACTACACGGGCTCGGGAGGCGTCGACGCCGGAAGCCTGGTGCGTCGGGTGGCGTTTGCCCTGCGCTTCGGCGACCCCAACATGGTGCTCTCCGGGCAGATCTCGTCGTCGTCGAAGGTGATGTACATCCGCAACATCGCCGATCGGGTCCGCAAGGCGGCCCCGTTCCTCAAATACGACTCTGACCCCTACTCCGTCGTCCTCAACAACCAGATCTACTGGGTGCAGGACGCCTACACCACCACCAACAACTACCCCTACTCCCAAGAGGCGAACACCAACCGGGTGGACCCGACGAGCGGGTTGTCCAGCCAGTTCAACTATGTCCGCAACTCGGTGAAGGTCGTCGTCAACTCCTACGACGGTTCGATGAAGTTCTTTGTCATGAACAACAACGATCCGATCATCAAGGTCTACGAGAAGGCCTTCCCGGACCTGTTCACCCCTGTCTCCAGAGCTGACGCCATGATCCCGGGCCTCACCGCCCACTGGCGCTACCCGGCGGACCTTTTCCGGGTCCAGACCAACATGTACGGCCGGTACCACCTGACCAAGTCCGCTGACTTCTACAGCCAGGCTCAGGCGTGGACCATAAGCCAAGACCCCGGTTCCGGCAACCTCGGTCAGACCCAGCTGGCTACCGCCCTGGCCCCGAACGTAACGGGGGGCGTGGCCCCGGTCCCCACCACCCCGCGTCTGCAGCCCGAGTACATACTGGCTCACCTCCCCGACTCCCCCGAGCAACGCTTCCTCTCGCTGCAGCCGTTCGAACCGGTGTCATCGTCGACCAAGCAGCAGAACCTGACGGCGTTCATGACCGCCTCGGCGGACCCGAACGACTACGGCCAGTTGAATGTCTACGAGACGCCGCCGGCGCGCAACGTGGACGGTCCTGCTCTGATCACCAACGCCATCAAGTCCAACACGGCCATCTCCAGTGAGCTGAGCCTGCTCAACCAAGGCAGCTCCGAGGTGGTGCTCGGTCAGGTCGAGCCCATACCCATCGACCAGAACCTCCTCTACATCCAGCCCATCTACGTCCAGTCGTCCTCGAACCAGGTGCCCACCCTCAAAGACGTTGTCGTGGTCTACAACGGCACGGCATACAACTCCGGCAACGCTTCCCTCGATGCCGCCCTGTGCAAGGTCACCAACCTCGACGGGTCCCAGCCCTTCAGCATGTACTGCGGCACCAGTGCGGCCAACAAGAGTGCTCCGGGCCAAGGCGCCGGCGCTACGACTCCGGGGGCCGGAGGTGGCACGACGACGACGACCGCGCCGGGGTCCCCGACGCCATCGACCACCGTCCCGTCGACCGCTCCATCCGCCGCCGGCAACGGTCAGACCGTGCAGAGCCTGCTGAACACCGCGCAGGCCCAGTTCACGGCGGCCATGAGTGCCCTGAAGAGCGGCGACCTGGCCGGCTACCAGCGCGACGTCACCAACGCCGAGAACGCCGTCAACCAGGCGTCGTCTCTGGCCTCGAGCCCGTCGAGCGGTCCAAGCACCCCGCCGACCACCGCTCCCACCACCGTCCCATCTCCCACCACCGTCCCGCCTCCCGCCACCGTCTCGCCCACCACGGCCTCGCCCACCACGGCGCCGCCCGCCGGCCCCTGAAGCTCGCGATACGTCAGCGGGGGGCGGGCTGGCGGTCGGGGCTGGCGCCCACGGCGCCCCCTGATCCGCTCGGCCGCCGGACCCACCGGATCGAGGCGCTGATCCGGGGGCCGACACCG
>JALZAH010000353.1 GCA_030948425.1 Actinomycetota bacterium | reverse complement strand
GTGAAGTGGTCGAGGACCTCGTCCTCGGCACTGCGTCCCGAGGCGGCACCTTCCAGGCCGCCCAGCCGCCGGTAGAGGTAGAGGTTCTCGACATCGTCGATGTCGGTCTCCTCGGGCCGACGCTTCTAGGCCCGATAGGTGTTGATGTAGGTGTTGGTGAGGATGCGGTAGAGCCACGCCTTGATGTTCGTGCCCTCGCGGAACGTGGCGAACGCCCGGTACGCCTTCAGGTAGGTCTCCTGGACCAGGTCCTCGGCGTCGGAGGGGTTGCGGGTCATGCGCAGGGCCGCGGTGTACAGCGACGGCATGTGCTCCATGGTCAGTTCCGTGAAACTCGCCTGATCCGCCACCGCGCCACCCTAGACCGACGCCGCGCGGGCGCGGTCGTCGGGAGCGAGGGCCGGCCGGTGTCAGTGAGTGACGCGGTGGTACAGGTCGCCGATGTCGTTGAGTGCCGTCTGTGGGTGTCCTGTGGTGAGGACGACCACCACGCACAACACGACGGCAGCCACCATGGCCAAGCCGAGGAAGCGGGCGAAAAGTGTCATCACCTCCCACCATCGGCAGCTGCGGCCCGACAACTTGAGCCCGCCCCCGACACCAGTCAGGCTACGGGCAGCCCGGAAGGTGTGACCCTAGGACGGCCGCGCCGGTCACCCGGTGGTGGGCCAGATCAGCCAGCGCCCGGTCGGCCGACGCCAGGGGATACGACGAGGTGGTCGGTGTGATCCCGATGGGGGCGGCAAGGCGTAGGCATGGCGCTCGTCGATCACTGAGTACTCGGCGTAACCTCCGTCGGCATCCCAGCCCAGCCGGTGACCCTCGGTTGCAGGCAGAGGTTCTCCTGGTCGCGACGGCAGAAACAGCAGTGGCCGCAGCTGTGGCGCAACCAGGCGACGCCGACGCGCTCGCCGAGCGAGAACCGATCGGCGCCCCCGCCGACCGCGTCGACCGATCCCACGATCTCGTGACCCGGCGTCACCCCCTCGTGCTTCGGTGCCAGGTCGCCTTCGGCCAGGTGGAGATCGGTCCGACAGACTCCGCAGACCGACACACGAAGGCGGATCCCTCCGGGCCCCGGGACAGGGACCGGCTTCTCCCCGAGCATCAGCGGCGCTTGGTCGATCGGACCCGGGTGCCCGACCGACCACGCTCGCATGACAGGGGTCACCGCCATCCCACCCCTATCTCGGCGTGCTCATCGGGTAAGCCGGGAGCGCGTGCACCGGGTGCGGGGGGGCCAGCGCCGTCCGCACCACGTTCTCGGCGATGGAGATGACGTGACCGTGGTCGTCGATCGTGTCACGTGTCGGGTCGGGCATCGCCGTGCGCCAATCGGTCTGTGACTCTCCCGGCATGGCCCCGGCCAGGGAGAACGACGGCCCGTGGCAACCGTGTCGACCGCTGGCGTGGCCGGCGTCGGGGTTGGGGTAGGCGGTCTTCCAGGCCATTTCCGAGCCTCCCGGCATGGCGCCGGCGATTGAGAACACGGGGCTGCAATCGGCTGCGGTGGGTGTGGTGTGTCGCGGATCCATGGGATTCCTGCTTTCGTTGCGAGGCGGTTGCTTCGATGTCAGTGTGTGCTCGCTCGTGGCCGCGCAACAGGGCCGAAGGTCCCGAGTCGCCACCGCGAAAGTCCCCGGATGCTGCCTTTCCGGCCGGCTGGCACGATGGACGACATGACAACTCGGGTGTTCCTCCTCGATGACCACGAGTTGGTTCGCCGAGGGGTCCGCGACCTGGTCTCTGCCGAGCACGACATCGTCGTCGTGGGCGAGGCGGCCACCGGCGAGGAAGCTCTGGCGCGGATCCCGGAAACCAGACCCGACGTCGCCGTCCTCGACGTCCGCCTGGGAGAGGGCCGGAGTGGGACCACCGGGGTCGAGGTCTGTCGAGAGGTTCGCTCCGCCCATCCCGAGATCGCGTGCGTGATGCTCACGAGCTATGCCGACGACGATGCCTTGTTCGCTTCGATCATGGCGGGCGCGGCCGGGTATGTCCTCAAGCAGATCCGGGGTTCGGACCTGGTCGACGCCATCCGGCGGGTTGCCGCCGGTGAGAGCCTGCTGGACCCGGCGGTCACCGCTCGCGTGCTC
>JALZAH010000345.1 GCA_030948425.1 Actinomycetota bacterium | reverse complement strand
GCCCAGGCCACCGCCGAGGTTCTCGCCGCCCAACAGCTGGGGGCCACCGCGGCCGAGGAGGCGGCCCGGGTCTCGGCCCGCCTGGTCGCCGAGCGCACGGCCTGGGAAGCAGACCTCGCCGCCCGGGAGGCCGAAGCCGAGGAACTACGGGCTGCGGTGGCGCGTTCACGGGAGGCGGCGACCGCTGCCCAGGACGCCCTGGAGGGGGCCATGGGCGCCCATCGGGCCGAGATCGACGAGCGGGACCGCCGGGCGGCCCGGGCCGAGGCTCGACACGAGGAGGAGACCAACCGGCTGGCCAGAGAACTGGATGAGGCGCGCGTCGGCCTCGCCGCGGCGCTGGCCCGGGCCGACGCCGCCGACCATCGGGCGGCCACCGCCGAGCACGCGGCTCGTACTGGGACCGAGCAGATGACCGAGGCGGATGCGGCCATAGGCCGGTTGAAGATCGAGTTGGCCACCGCCCAGGCGGCGAGAGACTCCGCGGCGCAGCGGGCAGAGTTGGCGGCGGGCCTGGTCGAGCAGACCCGGGCCGAGCTGGCGGCGGCGCGCGACCGTCACGACGTCAGCCTGGCCGAGCTCCACGACCAGCTGGCCCAGCTCCTGGCCCGCAAGCCGACGGGGCGCCTCGAGACCAAAAGCGCCCCGGTGAAGAAGAGGCCAGGGCCAGGTCGGTAGGTCGTCGCCGCAGCCGATGTCCCGCTCGCATGCCAGGGTGTCCGGGGCGCATGACGGCAGCTGGGACACGTTGGGGACGACTGGGCGCTTATCGAGGTGTCACGCAACGAAACGGTGTCACGGCAGCCACGCCTGACACAGAGTACGAGAGCGGGCACATCCAGTTCACCCACGCCGTTCGATCGACAACCGTCGTTGCCACGGCAAGGGCAAGAAAGCCGGGTATCGCGAGCCAACATCGACCCATATGAGCCATGGTTGGTTGAGGGACGGATGTCGGCGAAGCAGGAGGAAGAGGACTGCCGTCTCGACGACCGCCACGGCGAGTGTCACGAGATTGACACCTGCACGCCTGTCGGAACTCCAGGCGACGACCGTAACGGCGAGCGCCTGGCCGAGCAGGAGGGACCGGACGATCACGACGCACCAGTACAGGCCTGCGTCGGTCCCCTCGACCGCATCCCGGCTCGTCACCATTGTCGAACCCTCGACCGCCATGTCCAGTCTCGCCCCTTGCGCAGCGCCCGAATCCATGTCTCGCTTGCGCACCTGGGCGATCAGGTACCGATCGAATCGCCGGGTTGGCCACAGTGTCGACGGCTGAGCCGAGCGAGGACCCTCTGGTGCAGGGAAATGGGTATTTCTGCGGTCTTGACTTTGCCCAGAACAGTGGTGCGGCGATGTCTTTGTTGCAGCGTCGACGGGGCGTCCGACACGACTGTTGACGCCGGATCGCGTGGAGCCGCAGACAGCACTGGCTGGGGCGAGCCCCGCCACAAATAGGCCTGGCGAGCCGCTGGCTACGGCAGTAGAGTCCCGTGCTAGCTCAGCTCTGCTCAGCTCCTGGCACTCGTCACGCATTCAAGTTTCAGGAAACGATCACTAATGCGACGGCAACGGGGGTGCGGCGTGCGGAGTAGTCTAGGCTGGCGGATTCGCCCGGTACGTGCGGGATCGGCCGGACGAGCGAAGATGTTTGGGCGCACTCGTCCTCTTCCGGTCGTCTCGCTCATCGTCGCAGTTCTGGCGATGGGGCTTTCTACGCGGGCGTTGCCGAGCGCATCCGCTGCTCCAGCAGGCTCGTCCCAAGTCAAGCTCGACCCCGCGACAGGGACGCAGAGCGTGACTGCCACCGAGATGCTCACGGCCACCGTTACGACGGCGGGCGGCTCCCCCGTTGCCGGCACGGACGTGACGTTCACGGTGACAGCCGGTCCCGATGCGCCCCGGACAGCCAAGGTCGCGACGACCGCAGTCGGCCAGGCGGTCTTTGCCCTGCCCAATAGTGGCGCCCCCGGCACTGACACCGTCGTCGCCTCGTTCTCCGACAACACCGGCACCCACGCCTCGAACCCGTCCACCGTCCAATGGACGGCGACACCCATGAGTGGACGAGCGACCG
>JALZAH010000338.1 GCA_030948425.1 Actinomycetota bacterium | reverse complement strand
GTCCATCGCCGCGCAGGTCGGCATCGACGACGAACATGTGATCGCCGAGGTGATGCCGGCCGACAAGGTGCGGACGGTGAAAGAATTGCAGGCAGCGGGCCGGGTGGTGGCGATGGTCGGCGACGGCGTGAACGATGCGGCCGCGCTGGCCCAGGCCGACCTCGGCCTGGCCATGGGCACCGGCACCGACGTCGCCATCCAGGCCGCCGATCTCACCCTCGTCAGGGGAGACCTTCGGGTCGCCGGCGACGCGATCCGCCTTGCCCGCCGCACCCTGTCCACCATCAAGGGCAACCTGTTCTGGGCCTTCGCCTACAACGTGGCGGCCATCCCGCTCGCTGCCGCCGGCCTGCTGAACCCGATGCTCGCCGGAGCCGCAATGGCCTTCTCCAGCATCTTCGTGGTCACCAACAGCCTGCGCCTGCGCACCTTCAGGGCCCAGGCGTCGGCCGACCCCGACGGCCAGCCGTCACGGCGGACCGCTCGCCAGCCGGTCGCCGGGGCGTCGCCCCAGAGGTGAGGGGGCGCCGACGCCGCTCCGAGCGCCGGCCACCTCAGCGGCGCTGGGCGGCCACCAGGACGGGGATCTCCCGGTCGGTGTTCGCCTGGTACTCGGCGTAGGGCGGGTAGGCGGCCACGGCCCGGTCCCACCACGCCGCCCGCTCGTCACCGGTGACCTCACGCACATCAGCCTCGAAGGGATCGGGGCCATCCTGGATCATCACCGAGGTCGGGTCGGCCGTGAGGTTGTGGTACCAGACGGGGTGGGTGGGGGCGCCGCCCTTCGACGCCACCAGGGCGTACTCGCCCTCGTGCTCCACCCGCATCAGGGGTGTCTTGCGGAGCTTGCCGCTCTTGTTGCCCCGGGTGGTCACGATGATCACCGGTATCCCGGTGTTCATCAGCGAGTTGCCCCGCTCGCCCCCGGAGCTCTCGTAGGCCTCGACCTGCTCCCGCACGAACGGAGTCGGGCTCGGCTCGTACTCCCCTTCGAGCGCCATGGCCGGACACTAGGCCGAAGAAGGAGGCGTGTGGCGGCCGCCGGCCTGATCATCGTTCAGCCGGCACCGCTCCTGGCCACGTAGTTGCCGCATGACTCGCGAGCGCCCGGCTGGGGGGCGCCGCTGACGTTCGCCGGGGCGTCCGGGTTCGACTCCTCGTGGATGACGATGGAGAGGGGGCCGCTCGTGTTGATGGGACGGACGACGACGTGGTCGCCACCCCGCCCGGCGCGGTTGGCGAAGACGTCGAGCCACACCTCGTTGGCACGGGTTGCGACCGTCTGGGTGGGGTCGTACTTGTAGTGGCCGGCATAATCGGCGCACGTGCCATTGTGCACGTGGACCCCGTAGGCGTGGCCGGGCTGGAGACCGCTGAAACGTGCACCGATGACCGACCGCTGCGGGGTGGTGACGAGGTAGCTCGTGCCCGTGATCCCCGAGTTCAGGAGGACCCCGGTGTGGGCCACGGTGTACGGCGAGATCTCGGCCTTGAGGGTGGGAGTACGTGTCGGGGCTGCGGCGGCGAGGTCGACGTTCGTCGCCATCCCCGCCACTGCGATCACCGCCGAACCAGCGATGCAGGCCAGCTTTCGGATTGCCATGAGATGCTCCAGACGCTACGTCGCCAGCCGTGTTGCCGGCGCGGTCACAGGTGTTCTCCGGGTCTCGATGACGGGGCCCTCGGCCACGTCGTGGCTGGGAACGAGAGCGATGGAGAACGAGGGCGCCGCCGTTCGGTTGTGACCAGTGTGCCACTTGGAAGGGTGATCCGCGGTCGTCGCGGGATGTTGGCCCGTGGCCGAGGTGGGGCCGCTCAGGGCTTGAGCTGGATCTTGATGGCGCCGTCCTGCTTGTTCTGGAAGGCCTCGTAGGCGGCCGGTGCGTCGTCGAGGGGTAGGCGGTGCGTGGCGAAGCCGTCGACCCCCAACGGGTCAGCGTCGATGAGCAGCGGCATGATGTCGTCGACCCAGCGCTTCACGTTGGCCTGGCCCATGCGGAGCTGGATCTGCTTGTCGAAGAGCGTTTGCATGGGCATGGGGTCGGCGGCGCCGCCATAGACGCCGATGATCGAGACCGGTCCCGCCTCGCCGGACGATGTCGATGGCGGAGTAGAGGGCGTTGAGCCGGTCGACGCCGGCCTTCTCCGTGATCGGCACCGCCAGCGCGTCGGGGAGGAAGGACGCCATGGTCTGGGCCAGCTTGGTGGAAGGTGAGCCGTGGGCCTCCATCCCCACGGCGTCGATGACCGCGTCGGGGCCGCGGCCCGACGTCATGTCCCGGATGACGTCGCCGAGATCATCCTCGTGCTCGCGGAGGTCGATCGTCTCGATGCCCCGTGCGGCAACCCGCTGCAGCCGTTCGTCGACGAGGTCGACCCCGATGACGCGGGCGCCCCGGTGGGCGGCGACGCGAGCGGCCATGTCGCCGATCGGTCCGAGGCCCAGGATGGCGACGCTGCCGCCGTCGGGGATCGCCGCGTACTCGACGGCCTGCCAGGCCGTGGGAAGGACGTCCGAGAGGTACACGAAGCGGTCGTCCGGCGGACCCTCGGGGACCTTGATGTGGGTGAAGTGGGCCTGGGG
>JALZAH010000295.1 GCA_030948425.1 Actinomycetota bacterium | reverse complement strand
GCGATGGCCTGGTGGTCGCCCCTGAACACGCTCACGTCGGTGCTGTGGGCCACCAGGTCGGTCGCCCCGATGGCCAGGATGGCGATCAGATTGTTGACCACGGGGGAGAACGCGGCGGTGGCGAACTGGCGTCGGGCGTTCAGCAACGCGGTGCTGACGACGATCGCCCCCAGGAAGAACACCTGCGGGGCGAACAGGTGCAGCAGCGACGTCCCGACCGCCCGTTCATCGGTGGCCCCCACTGAGTGGCCCTTCAAGGACAGGTAGAACCGGATGATCAGGGGCGCGGCCACGACCAGCACCACCGTGATCACGGCCAGGGCGGCGGCGATGGCGGTGAGGATGGCGGAGATGGCCCGGTCGCCCTCGTTGCGGTCCTTGTAGCGCAACTGTTCGACGAAGACCGGCACCAGGCTGGCCGAGAGGATGCCGCCCAGGAGCAGGTCGTAGACGATGTTGGGAATGGCGTTGGCGTAGTTGTAGGCGTCGCCGACGCCGCTGACCCCGAGGACGGCCAGCACGGCGATCACCCGAGCGAAGCCGGTGAGTCGGGACAGGAGGGTCCCGGCGGCCATGATGGCGCTGTTGCGACCAAGCGACGCCGCCTGGGAGGGCATGGCTGCTCGCCTCTTGGGGGGTGCCGTCACGGCCCGTCGCGGCCCCTTCTGGGAGGCAGGCCGACGGGGTGCAACGGGAGGTACCGTGGGTGCCGGCGACCCGGACCCGGCCGGATCAGCCGGTTGCTGACCAGGCTCGTGGACGTCGGCCGGGATGGGCCGAAGCAGGCCACCGGTGAGGTCCTGGTCGAACAGCTCACCGGGCTGACTCATCCCGCCATGGTCGTCGAGGGGACGCATCGAGTCCAGTACCGGCCCTGATGGCGCCTCCAGTTCGGGACTGACGTCGGGTCCCGGGCGGTAACGTGCCGCTCATGCGCTACGTCGAGGTGGGTGGGACCAAGCTGTCGGTCATCGGGCTCGGGACCTGGCAGTTCGGTTCCCGGGAATGGGGTTACGGGCGGGACTACGCGTCCGGCGAGGCCGGCGCCATCACCAGCCGGGCCCTCGACCTGGGCATCAACCTCATCGACACGGCCGAGCTGTACGGCTTCGGTCGGTCCGAGCGGATCGTCGGCCGGGCCCTGGCCCATCGACGCGACGAGGCCTTCGTGGCCACCAAGATCGCTCCCTTCCTGCCCTTCGACCCCGTCGTCTCCCGGCGGGCCCGGGGCAGCGCCCGACGCCTGGGGGTCGAGCGCATCGACCTCTACCAGGTTCACTGGCCCAACCCGCTGTTCCCCTCGGCCCCGCTGTTCCACACCCTGGAGCGTCTGCGCCGCCAAGGGCTGATCACCCACGTGGGTGTGAGCAACCATTCCCTGGCCCGTTGGCGCCAGGCGGAGCGTGACCTGGCCGGGCCGGTCCTGTCCAACCAGGTGAGCTACAGCCTGGCTGTGCGCTCCGCCGAGACCGACGTGGTCGGCTGGGCCCAGGAAAACGATCGCCTCATCATCGCCTACAGCCCGCTGGCTCAAGGCCTGCTCTCCGGGCGCTACACGGCGTCCAACCCGCCGGGAGGGGTGCGGGCCACCAACCCCCTGTTCCTCCCCGAGAACCTGGAACGGGCCGCTGGCCTGCTCGGCTCTCTACGCTCCGTGGCCGCCGCCCACGGGGCCACGCCGTCGCAGGTGGCGTTGGCCTGGTTGGTCCGCCGTCCGAATGTGGTGGTCATACCGGGCGCGTCGAGCGTGGCCCAGCTCGAGTCGAACGCGGCGGCCGCCGATCTGGAGCTGAGCGATGACGAGGACGGCGAGCTCACCGCGGCCAGCGACGCCTTCCGTCCCCGCACAGGGGCGTCGGCTGTCCCGGATCTGGTCCGGGCCCGACTCCCCTTCTGACCGGATCAGCGGACGTCGGGGTCGCCGTGCGCTGAGCGCCGAGCCCGGACCCGCAGCTGGGTGACCCGGGCCAGGCTGACCAGCAGAACGATGACGCCGCCGGCCACCGCCCCGGCCAGGATGAGCAGACCGATGGGCAGTTGGAAACGCAGACCCAGGTAGTGGACGCTGGCGTCATTGAGGTTCTGGATGATGAACACCAGCACCAGGATCAGCACCACCAAGCCGACACCGACGCCCACATAGGCGGTGCTCGACCGGGTGCGGGCCGGGGGGGCGGAAACTGCGTTGCTTCGGGGCGGGGCCTCGGTGAGGCGCTCATCGGATTGAGGCTGGCGGCCCTGAGGCTCGCCGGCCCCCGTCACCGGTGGCGGGGGTGTGGCGGTGGGCAGCCCCCCCGGCGTGGTCAGCGGGAGCGGTGAGGGGTCGGTGATCGACTGCCGCGGGTCTCCGGGAGCGGACTGCTCCTCCACGTCCGTAGGCGGGGGTGAACCGGGCTCCGGCGTCACCACCGTTCGACGTCGACGGTCGGACGATCGGGAACGGGCCACGACGTCTCCCTACCCCGATTCGACGCTCCCCATGTGCTCACTACCATGGCCATGATGGTTGATGCCCTCTCGCCCCTCGATGGCCGCTACGCCGCCCAGCTGACCGAATTCGCGCACGCCTTTTCTGAAGAGGCCTTGATGCGCAACCGTTTCGCCGTCGAGGTGCGCTGGCTGCTGACCTTGGCGGCCATTCCCCAGATCGTCGAGTTCGAGGCCGTACCTGATG
>JALZAH010000235.1 GCA_030948425.1 Actinomycetota bacterium | reverse complement strand
TCCCATAGCCGGGCATTTTCTCGGCGACGACCGCATCGATCCCGACTATTCAGCGGAGATGGCCTCGGCCATCGACGGCCAGATCAGCCGACTCGTCGACGAAGGATTCGAGCGGGCGACTCGCGTCCTCAGCCTCAACCGCAGCCTGCTCGACGAGGTGGCCGACGTGCTGGTCCGGCGCGAGACCCTGCGTGAGGCCGACCTGGCTCCCTATGCCGACAAGCTCCGCCGACCCCGATCTCAGTCGGCGACCGGAAGTCGGCGAGCAGCGCCTTCCGTGGCGCCAATCGCGCCAGCGCCCGCGCCCGCACCGACGGTCACCTGATCGGGCGATCCGGGAACGGCCAGGCCGTTCACGTCAGGGCCGGGGCCGAGGCGGCACGGGAAGTTCAGGAAATATTCAGGTCGCGGGCATCGACGGCAGGCGTGGTGGGAGAATAGTGTTCTCGCTCGCAGGGTAGCTCTGCGGCGGCCAACGCAGTAGCCCGGGGCGGGAAACCCTGGCCGGGATCCGAACGGGGCCACAGTGCGGACAAGACAATCCTTCGATGTCAACAAGTCGTCCGTCAATTTCGCCGGACGACTCGTCGACGACTGGTCGAGCGGCCGGGTGACCACCGGCACCTGGATCAATCATCACGGCGCTCTCGAGCATCTGGCCGCCGGCACAACGGGCCTCGCCCGTCTCGACTATGTCGGTGTCGACGGGCTCCTCCTCATGCGACTGCTGGGTCGTACCTCGCACGAACGAACCAGCGCCGACCTCGTCCTCCCCCTCCTTCTCCCCCAATTGGACGGGGCGAGGATCGCCCTCATCGGCTCGGATCGCAGCTCGGTCGACCGAGCTGCCGAGGTGATCGCCGAGGACCTACTGGCGCCCGGAGCCACGCTTGTCGACGTCCGGGATGGCTACTCGGAGCGTCCCCAGGGCGCCGATCTGCGAGGATGGGTGCGGTCCTGCCGGCCGGACGTGGTCATCATCGGCCTCGGTGGCGTCCTGCAGGACCAGTGGGCGCTCGATGTGTCCGAGGTGCTCCCAGCCGGTCTCGTGCTCACCTGCGGGGGGTTCTTCGACCAGGTCCACCAGGCTCGTTACTACCCGTCATGGGCCTACGCTCTCAGGCTCAACTGGGCGGTGCGCCTGGCCAGGGAGCCTGGGCGTCTCTGGCGCCGGTACAGCGTCGAGGCCCTGGAGGCCACCAAGATCCGTGAGCGACTCCGGACGTGGATCGGAGGCCTCCCCGGTTACGCCGCCTACCGCGCCGCCGTGACGGGCCCTCCCGCCCCTCGGACGGCTCCCCACGAGGCAGCCACCAGGCGATGCCGGGCCCGAGTCGGCCCGCCGGCGACCCCGCGTGAGCCTCGGGTTGGGCGTACCTGAGGCAGCCCGGAGGGCTACGCAGGCGGTGCCAGAGAGTCAGGCGGGCGCGGTAACCTCTGGTCGGTGAATGCGAACAGATCGCAACTGCGACCAGCGCACAGGTGCATCCCGGGTGCGTGGGCGATGGTCATCGTCCTCGCGCTCCTGACGGCCTGCGGGAGCACCCGGGCGGCAACCCGCAGCAGTGCTGATCCCGCCGAGGCCAGTTCCGGTGGAGACAAGGCCACCGCCGCCGCCATCCGCACCGACGCCTCGTTCCGGTGTCCCGATGCGGCTGCTCAGGCCGGCAGGGCCGGGGCCGCTCTGCCTTCGGGCCACAAGCTCCAGGTGGTGACCACAGTGGCTCCCATCACCTCGATCGTGGCCAACGTTGCCGGCGATCGGGCCGAGGTCCACGGTGTGATCCCCGAAGGCTCCGACAGCCACACCTACGAGCCCAAGCCGAGCGTGGCCGAGCTGTTCACCACCGCCGACGTGGTGTTCGTGAACGGCCTCTCCCTCGAGGACCCCACCAAGGACCTGGCCGAGAAGAACGTCCCGTCGGGCGCCCAAGTGGTCGAGCTCGGTTCCCTCGTCCTGACGCCCGACCAGTACATCTACGACTTCTCCTTCCCGCGTGACGGCGGCAAGCCCAACCCTCACCTGTGGACCAACCCGCCCATGGCCCGGTGCTACGCGGCCATCGCCGCCAGCGTGCTGTCGAAGGCCGATCCCGCCAATGCCGACTACTACCGGACCAACGCTCAGGCGTTCGCCACCAAGGTCGACGATCTCGATGGCCGGTTCCGGGCGGCGTCGGAGTCGATGCCGCCCGGCAACCGCGAGCTGCTCACCTACCACGACGCCTACGCCTACTTCGCCGCCTGGTACGGGTGGAAGGTCATCGGTGCTCTCCAGGTGTCGAGCTTTGAAGAACCCACCCCCAAGGAGGTGGCCCACCTCATCTTCCAGATCAAGGCGGAGAAGGTACCGGCCATCTTCGGGTCCGAGGTGTTCCCCAGCCCCGTCCTCGCCCAGATCGGCAAGGAGGCCGGGGTGGCCTACGTCGACAAGCTCCGCGACGACGATCTCCCCGGC
>JALZAH010000209.1 GCA_030948425.1 Actinomycetota bacterium | reverse complement strand
CCCATGGGCCTTCTTTGCCGTGCCTCTATGCCCGACGATGAGACTCGTCGATCTCGGTGGGGCGCTGTCGGGATTGCAGTTTGTCCTGGCTCGTAGCGGCGCGACGGTCATCAACGTCGACCCCTTTATCGACTACGGCACATCTGGCGAATACGCCGGCGCCGACCCCGACCACCGACTTCAGCACTTGAACCAGACGTTCGCCACCGCCGTACAGCTGCGCCGAAGTACCCTCGCAGAAGCCGAGTTAGAGGCGGACTCCGTCGACGTCGTCTACTGCATCAGCACCATCGAACACCTGCCCGCCGCAGCCGTGGCGACCACCGCCGCCGAGATCCGCATGGTCCTGCGACCGGGGGGGCACGCGGTGCTTTCCATCGACCTGTTCCTCGATCTCTGGCCGTTCACCGCCCTGACGCACAACCGATGGGGCACCAACATCGACGTCGCCGCACTGGTGGAAGCCTCGGGCCTCGAACTCGTCTTCGGGACTCCCTCTGAGCTACTGGGTTTCGCCGAGTTCGACGCTGAGACGGTTCAGGCGAACGTTCCCGACTACCTTGTCGGAGACTACCCGGCCCTGGCGCAATGCTTCGTCTTGCGAAAAGCTGAGAGGCGAGCATGAATCGACCCCAGCCCCACCTTCCTGCGGCTTTGGACCATTTCAAAGGGCGGCTTCTCGATCGGCTGGCCGCGTCAATAGCCCGTCGCTCGGTGGGAATCATGGCTCAGGAACTGTTGAACCAGCACACGGTGTTCGGTCACGCCGACCGTGTACACGTGGCGTCCACCGCCGTGGTTAACAACGTCGTCTTCAACACCGTCTCGGGAGAGATCACCGTCGAGAATTGGGTGATGATCGCCCACGGCGTCCATCTGGTCACGGGCGAACACGACATCACCAAGTTCGGCGTCGAACGTCAGCTGGCAGCGCCATACTACGAACGGGACATCGTGATCGAGGAGGGGGCCTGGTTGGCCACCAACGTGATTGTCCTCGGACCATGCCGGGTCGGTAAGCACGCGGTAGTGGCGGCCGGGAGCCTGGTGCGCACGGACGTGCCGGCCTACAGCGTTTTCGCCGGTGTGCCCGCACGCCAGGTCGCTTCTGTCCCCCACCCGGCAACCGGGAGATGAGCGCATTAAGTTCGTTTCCGGTTGTCAGGGGGCGTCAACCGTCCCACCCGCCGTCGGCTGGACCTCGCCACCGCCGCCGCCGCCGCAAGGATCGGCTGGATCCGGATCCAGCAGCGATCGGGCAGGCTCCATAACCGCCATGGGACGCTCGGCACCCCGCCGACACGGTCGGACCCCTCAACGGCGGACTGGGCCAAGGAGTGCAGCACAGAACGAGCCTGGGCCACTCCGCAACGACCCTCGATGGCCGCCCTCCCGTTCGAACCGAGGAATTCACCGAGTGCCGGCTGGGTGAGGAGGCGGATCAATTCGATCGCGTACTCCTCGGCACCATCAGCGACGAGGAGATCCACCTCGTGGGCCACGCCGAGACCCTCTGTTGCGATGCTGGTGACCACCAGGGGCATACCGGCAGCGAGAGCCTCCGTCACCTTTCCCTTGACCCCCGCACCGAAGCGGAGAGGGGCCACGACGACGCGTGCCTCCTCGTAGAGGGCGTGGATGTCGGCAACGAAGCCGCGGACCTCGATCCCGGTGATGCTTCCGAGGCGGCGCACTTCAGGACCGACCCGAGACCCGGCAATGGCAAAGGTTGCTTCTGGAACTGCAGCTCGCACAGCAGGCCACACCTGCTCAGCGAACCACTTGACCCCATCGAGGTTGGGAGCGTGCCAAAAGTTGCCGACGAAGACAACCAGCGGTTCCCGGTCACGGGCAATGCGGTCCCTCGGATGGACGACGGTGCATACGATGACGTTGCCATCGACAACCGACGAGACGACCCGGTAGTGGTCAAGCTCAGCCGCCGAAGTGAAGATCCGGACGTCAGCCGCCAGGTACACGGCCAGCTCACGACGCTTGCGGTCCTCGACACCAACGGTCGTGCCATGGCCCACAGTCATCCCACGCTCCTCGCGGAGGAAGTGCAGATCCACCGTATCCACCGCCACCGTCGCCCACGGCTGCTTGGCTCGTACCAGGGTCATGGCCCGTTCGGCAACGTGCCAGAACTCGATGATCACGAGAGCGTATGGACGTAGCGTCAGACCGGTACGTAGCGCCATCGCCCCGTAGACGTCGATCACATCGACCCCCATCGAACGCAGAGCGTCGACCCGGGCACCGTCGCGCTCATCGAGGTGCCGATCGAGGGCAAGCAGGGCCACCGAGCCCCGTTCAGCGAACAGTTCGCAGACGTTTGTCAGGCGAACCTCGCCCGCCGACCGGTGACCCGGCACGATATCGCAGATGATCAGGACTGATCGGGGGTCTGCGCTCAACGCGCCTCCGTGACTTGCAACGCAAGGATCATCAGCGCTTCACGGTACCGAGCGGCGCCCCAGCTAGCATCTCCGTCGAGCGCAGGAGCGGGTCGAAATACACCTCAATGAACCGCGAAGCCGTCAGTCGTAGAGCACATCGGGAGGATCCGACGACGGTCCTGCGCCGACGAGTCCCCCTGGTGCTGATCGTTTTCGCCTCGAATCGTGTTGTGGCGACCTCTGCTCTACGTCTGGTTTGGCCTCCTGCACGCCCTGTTTGGTCTGCACCCGCTGCCGTACCATGTGGCCACCGAGGCGGCAATCCTGGTTGAGGCCTACCTGGCCTACCGGTTGGCCCGTCGGCACGGCTTAGGGCTCGGCGCCCTCGTTGCTGGCGCCGTCGTCTACCTTCACGCCTCGACCGCGACCCCGGTCCTGTGGACCTCGGCGGCATCCAGTCCTCTCGCAGCGTCGTTCGCGCTCGGGGCGATGCTCAGCCTCGGCGCGTGCCATAGGCGGCGCTGTCGCCTGGTGGTGGCCGCCGTCCTTCTTGCCTGCGGGCTGCTCACTCGTGAGGTCGTCGTGGTGACCCCGGCGGTGTTCGTCGTCCTCGGGATCGTCGGCCGGCGGACGCGACAGCAGCGGCAGCGCGTTCTCCTTGACTCTCTGGTCCTCTGGTCCGTCGTGGCGGTGTATGGAGCGCTACGCCTGGCTGCGGGGTTCAACTCAGCCGGCCCCTACCGGCAGGGCGTGGGCGTCCACACCCTGGGCAATCTCGGCCGGCTCGGTGAGTTCGCCACCGATCTTGCCATCCTCGGTAGAGCCCACGTGACGTTCGTTGTCGCCGTGGCCTTCTGGGCCACCGCCCTCGCCCTGGTCGTGTGGGCGACCCTTCGGCGGTGGCCCCAGGCCGCCGCCGGGCTGGTGTGGGCACTCATCGCCGTCTTCCCGGTGATCGTGCCGGCCAACCAGACGATGAGCGATTACTACATCGATTTTGCTCTGCCCGGCCTCGGCCTGGCCGCTGGCGCCATCATCGAACACACGGCACTGCTCGGCCGACGCTGGCTGCCGGGAGCCATCGTGGCCGGCGCCTTCACCTACCTGGCCGTCGCCGGTTTCGTGGTGGGCCGCTTGGAGACCGTCGCCTAGCTCGCCGCCAGAGCCCGAGCCCCCCACCCCGGGCTCGCCATCCTGCTGGCCTGAGCGGCCCACGCCCAGCAACACCACAAAGCTCAAGCCCTCTTCACCGCGGCCCGAAATGCACTATCGACGTACTCTCGCCGGACCAGCGAGGCTCAGTTGGACGTGACAATCGGGATCACCGTCGCTTGTATCTGCGCCTCACACCGAGGAGCGCCGAAACGTCCATTACGCTCCTGACCATGGCAGCTCTGACCCTCCGGCGGAGCACGTTGGCGCCTGGGACGTCTCGAGGGTTACCCCCAGCGGTCAGCCTTTTCTTTTCATTGCTCGTGTCGACAGCAGTGACGAGCGCCTTCGTGGCCACCAGAAACGTCACGCTCGGTTTCGGTCTCATCGTGGCCGCAGGGCTCGTCGTCAGCGTCGCACGTCATCCTGCGGGATCCATTCTCGTCCTGGTGGCGCTACTGCCCTTCGCAACGCTGATCTCCACCTTCGAGTTCCGGGTGGGCCTGTCCCAATTGCTGGTACGCGACGTCGGCTACTGGCCGGAGTTGGTGCTCGCTGGCTGCGTCCTGGCTGCAGTGCATGCCCACAAGGTCCGCAGGCAACGAATCGACATCGTCGACGTGCTCGCTCTGGTGTACATCGGCGTCGCCGCTCTCTACCGTCTCTCACCGCACCTCTTCGTGCACCCGAACGGGGCGGGAGCCATCGGACCGCCAACCGGCGCCACCATCATCAACACGGCCCTGAGAAATGATG
>JALZAH010000168.1 GCA_030948425.1 Actinomycetota bacterium | reverse complement strand
CCCGTCGGCCACCGAGTTCCCGAGCTTCACCCTCGACCACACCGTCACCCCCAGCCCTACCAACCCGATGGGCGTCAAGGGGGTGGGGGAGGCCGGCACCATCGGCGCCGCCCCGGCGGTCATGAATGCCATCGTCGACGCACTCCGGCCCCTCGGCATCACCGACATGGACATGCCCGCCTCACCCCTGCGGGTGTGGAACGCCATCAAGAACGCGAAAGGGGGTGCGGCATGATCCCGTCCGCATTCGACTACCAGAGGCCCACGTCGCTCGACGCGGCCCTCCAGGCCCTGGCTGACAACGGCGACGACGCCAAGCTGATGGCCGGGGGCCACTCGCTGCTGCCGCTCATGAAGCTGCGCCTGGCCGCTCCCGGCGTGATCATCGACATCGGCCGTCTCGACGAGCTAAACTACATCAAGGAGGCAGGGGACCGCATCGCCATCGGAGCCCTGACCCGCCACCACGCCGTCGAGACCAGCGACCTGCTGGGCCGGGAGGTCCCCCTCCTGGCCCACGCCACCGGCAAGGTCGGCGACCCCCAGGTCCGGCACCGGGGCACCATCGGCGGCAGCATCGCCCACGGCGACCCCGCCTCGGACCTGCCGGCGGTGATGCTGGCCCTGGAGGCCACCTTCACGGTCGTCGGCCCCGACGGGGAACGTCAGATCGAGGCCGACGACTTCTTCGAAGGCTTCCTGGAGACGACGCTGGCCGACAACGAGATCCTCACCGAGATCAGCGTGCCGAAGGCGTCCGGTGCAGGGTGGTCGTTCCAGAAGTTCAACCGCCGGGCCCAGGACTGGGCCATCGTCGGTGTGGCCGCCATCCACAACGGCACCACCGGTGTCGGGCTGGTCAACATGGGCTCCGCGCCGGTGCGGGCGGCTGCCACCGAGGAGGCCCTCGCCAGCGGAGCGTCGGCGGCGGAAGCGGCGGCCAAGGCGGCGGACGGTCTCGACCCACCCGCCGACCTCAACGCCAGCGTCGAGTACCGCCGGCACCTGGCCCAGGTGCTCGTCAGGCGGGCGCTGGAGGAAGCCGGGGTCAGCTGAGCCCCTTGGCTTCTGCCGCAGCCACCCCGGGTCCGACCGGTGCGCAGGGTCAGCCGGCTCTGAGCGTCGAAGTCGTCGCCGGCGCTCTCGCCGACCACGGGTACCTGGCCGACGAGGGCCTGGCCACCTCCATCTTCCTGGCTCTGGTCCTGCACCGGCCCCTCCTGCTGGAAGGGGAGGCCGGTGTGGGCAAGACCGAGGTGGCCAAGGTCCTCTCCGCCTGGACCGGCGGCCAGCTCCTGCGCCTCCAGTGCTACGAGGGCATCGATGTGGCCCAGGCCGTCTACGAGTGGGACTACGCCCGCCAGTTGCTGCACCTGCGGGCCGCGTCGGTCGCCTCCGAGGCCGGGGCGGGCGTGTTGGGCCCCGACGTCGAGAACGAGCTGTACACCGAGCGGTTCCTGATCCGCCGGGCCATCCTGGCCGCCATCGACCACGGGGAGGGGCCGCCGCCGGTGCTGCTCATCGACGAGGTCGACCGGGCCGACGACGAGTTCGAGGCGTTCCTGCTCGAGGTGCTCTCCGAGTATGCGGTGACGGTCCCCGAGCTCGGCACCCTGCGAGCCAAGGTTCCACCCGTGGTCGTCATCACGTCGAACCGGACCCGGGACGTCCATGATGCGTTGAAGCGGCGTTGCCTCTATCACTGGGTGGCCCATCCCGACTTCGAGCGGGAGGTGGCGATCGTCCGGCGTCGGGCCCCGCAGGCCGCCCCGGTGCTTGCTCGCCAGGTCGCCGCTGCGGTGGAGACGGTGCGGGGCATGCATCTCTACAAGCCTCCGGGGGTGGCGGAGACCATCGACTGGACGGCGGCCCTGGCCGCCCTGGGGCGAAGCGAGATCGACGAGCGCAGCATCGATCTGACGCTCGGCACGGTGCTCAAGTACCAAGAGGACCAGGCCCGGGTCCGAGAGACGGGCATAGCCGAGCTGGTCCGCTCGGCCCTGATGCCAAGGGGTGTCAACCTTGGGTGACGGGGACGACGAGGAGGCCACGGGGCAACGCAGTGCGCCCGACGAAGGCGGTACGTCGGGCGAAGCCGGTATGGCCGGAGAAGCTGAGCGGATCGCTGTGGCCTTCGCCCGGGTCCTGACCGGCGCCGGCGTGTTCGAAGCGGTGGGCTCGGTCATCAGCTTCGTCGAGGCCCTTGGCGCCGTGGGGGTTGAGCGTGGCGATGGCGTGTACTGGGCCGGACGGGCCACGCTCATCCGCCGGCCGGAGGACATCGCCGTGTATGACCGCGTCTTCGAGTCGTTCTGGATGGACAGGACCACGTGGGTGGCGCTGCCGGCGCCGAGCTCGCCCATGACCATCGCCTTCGACGACGACGATGAGGGGGCAGAGGTGGAGAACGCCGTCTCGCCCGACGAAGACGACAGCGACCCAACCGTCTCGGTGCGCTACAGCGCCACCGAGGTCCTCCGCCACAAGGACCTCGCCGTGCTCACCAGGGCCGAATGGTCCGAGGCGTCCCGGCTGCTGGCCCTGTTGCGCACCACCGCCGACCTCCGTCGCAGCCGTCGACTGCGCCGCAGCCGTCGTCTTCGGGGTCAACCTGATCTGCGTAGCACCCTGCGCCGGGCCATGCGCACCGATGGGGAGGTCATTCGACCCGGTCGGAAGGCGCCATCGCAGCGGCCCCGCCGGCTGATCCTGATCGCCGATGTCTCCGGGTCGATGGAGCCCTACGCCCGGGCCATGCTGCGCTTCGCCCAGGCCGCCGTCGCCGCCCGAGGGCCGGGTCGGGTCGAGGCGTTCGCTCTCGGGACCCGCCTGACCCGTCTGACCCGCGAACTCGGCGGACGTGACCCCGACCTAGCCGTGCGCCGGGCGGCGGCCACCGTCGTGGACTACTCGGGGGGCACCAGGTTGGGTGAGGGTCTTCGCGTGTTCAACGACCGCTGGGGGAGCCGGGGCATGGCTCGGGGCGCCGTGGTCGTCATCGTCTCCGACGGCTGGGACCGGGGCGACCCCGACGACCTGGGCGAGGAGATGGGCCGCCTGGCCCGAGTCGCCCATCGAGTGGTGTGGGTGAACCCCCTCAAGGCATCCCCCGGCTACCAACCGCTGGCTCGTGGAATGGCCGCCGCCCTTCCCTACGTTGATCAGTTCGTGGAAGGTCACTCCCTGGGCGCGCTCGAGGACCTGGCCGTGCTGGTTGGAGGTAGGCGGCTCGTCGGAGGCAGGCAGCGATGAAAGAAGTGCTCAACGACATCGACCGTTGGCGTTCCGAGGGCAAGAGGGTGGCCGTGGCCCGTGTCGTCGGCGTCGAAGGATCCGGGCCTCGCCTGCCCGGCGCCACCATGGTGGTGAGCGACGCCGGTGAGGTGGCCGGTTCGGTCTCGGGGGGCTGCGTGGAGGGAGCGGTCGTGGTCGAGGCTCTGGAGGTTCTCGAGGGCGGTACCGCCCGGTTGACCACCTTCGGCTACTCCGACGACGAGGCCTTCGCCGTGGGCCTGACGTGTGGCGGCACCATCCGGCTGTTCATCGAAGCCCTGGACTGGTGACGCTCCTGGTCGCCATCGTCGGTCTACCGGCCCGGCGATGAGCCAGCTGTATCCGTTGTTGGCCGCCGCCCTCCGAGCCGAGCGACCTGTTGCCCTGGCTGAGGTCATCGAGGGCCCAGCGGACATGTTGGGCGCCAAGATGTTGGTCTGCCCGGGCGCCTCTCCCGAGACCACCGGCAGCCTCGGCGATCCTCACCTCGACCGGGTGGTGCGTCGCGACGCCCTCGGGGAGCTGGCCGTCGGCGTCACTGCGGCCCGCCACTACGGGCTGCACGGCGAGGCGCGCGAGCGGGTGCTATCGGTGTTCATCGAGTCGTTTGCTCCGCCGCCGGCGATGATCATCTTCGGTGCCGTGGACTTCACCGCAGCGTTGGCCAAGGTGGCCAAGATCCTTGGGTTTCGAGTCACCGTCTGTGACGCCCGGCCGGTCTTCGCCACCCGGGCCCGCTTCCCCATGGCCGACGAGGTGGTGGTGGATTGGCCTGACCGGTACCTGGCCAAGGTTGGTGATGCCCTCGGGCCCCGAGACGCCGTGTGTGTGCTCACCCACGATCCCAAGTTCGACGTCCCCGCCGTCGTGTCGTCGCTGGCCACCGATGTCGGGTACCTCGGAGTCATGGGATCTCGGCGGACCCATGACGCCCGGACCGCCCGGCTGCGCGAAGCCGGAGTCGACGACACCGGTCTGGCCCGGCTTCTGTCGCCCATCGGTCTCGACATCGGCGCCCGCACCCCCGAAGAAACCGGGGTGGCCATCTGTGCCGAGATCATCGCCCTGCGCACCGGCAAGGAGGCACCTTCGCTTCGGAACCGGGAAGGCCCAATTCACTATGACCCGGCGCCGGCGTGAGAGGTGGGACCGCAGCGGTGATCCTCGCCGCCGGCGGGGGGAGCCGATTCGCAGACAGCCCCGGAGCCAACGAGCACAAGTTGCTGGCCCCCTGGCGCCACAGGCCGCTGGTGACCTGGGCGGTGGACACCGCTTGGCAAGCAGCGATCGGGCCGGTGTGGGTGGTGACCGGCGCCGTCGACCTGACGGCGACGTTGCCTTCTGGGGTCGCCATCCTGGTCAACCCGGCGTGGGCCGAGGGTCAGGCGACATCGCTGCAGGTGGCCGTTTCGGAGGCCAGGGAGCATGGCTTGGCAGCCATCGTCATCGGTCTCGGAGACCAACCTATGCTGACGGTCGAAGCGTGGCGCGCCGTTGCCGCCTCGGCATCGCCCATCGCCGTGGCCACCTACGATCACCGGCGCCGCAACCCTGTTCGCCTGGGCCGTGAGGTATGGGCGGAGCTCCCGACGACAGGCGACGAGGGTGCTCGGGTATTGCTACGACAACGCCGGGATCTCGTCAGCGAAGTAGCGTGCAACGGCAATGCGGCTGACATTGACACTGTGGAGGATCTGACCCGATGGAGCTGAACA
>JALZAH010000156.1 GCA_030948425.1 Actinomycetota bacterium | reverse complement strand
GGCGTGGAGGGCACCTGCGGTGCCAAAGTTGTCGACGGGGCCGTCTTGGTGGTGGTGGTCGCCGGCGACGGTGCCGAGGAGCTCTCGCCCAGATCGACATACCAATCGCCGTTGATCCGGGTGCAGGGGATGGCCGGGTCGTTGTTCGGCGAAGAGCCGCTCTCCACCGCCGAGTAGGCCTCGTCGAAACTGTTCGTGCCCGTCGGTTGACCGGCGTCGCTCTTGTTGCTGGCGAAGCACACCTTGCTGCTGCTGTTGGTGCACAGCGTGCCCAGAGCGGTGACCAGGGCTCGGTCACCGGAAACGGTCGTCGCCCCGACGTGGAGGTTGTGTACCGAGATGGTGCTGGTACCGGACGAGAACGCCGACGTGCAGACCGGGCTCTGTGGGGGAGCCACATAGGAGCACGCCTCGATGCCCTTGTTGGCCGTCGCCCCCTGGAGGAAGCCCACCGTGGCGGCGGCCGGGGTGGCGTGGCCAGCGGTGGGAGACCTCTCCGAGCTCGAGGACCCGCAGCCCGCCAGGGCGGTCACGGCGGCCAGGGCAGCAGGTAGGACAACTCGCCGGGCAGCTGGCATCGAAGCGACGGTAGTACCCCCCCGCTCGTCGGCGATCGACGCGCCGATCGCCTCGGCGCCAGGGGTCTGATACACACAACCCATGCCGATCCCTTCCGCCCTGACGCTGTCGGACCCCCTGCCAGCCATGGAGACCGCCGGGCGCCTGGGTCGGCTCGCCGTGGCCCTCGGCGAGCTCTGCGAGGTCGACGGCCTGGTCGTGTCCAGCCTGATCAACATTCGCTACCTGACCGGCTTCACAGGTTCTGCCGGGTTGTTGCTGGTGCTCGGTGGTGAGGCCACCCTGGTCACCGACGGTCGTTACGCCGACCAGTCGGAAGAGCAGCTAACCGCATCCGGGGTCACCGCCTCGATTGGAATCGCCGGCAGGACGAAGCAGGCTGCGCTTGTCTCGGCGGCGGTCGCCGGGGCGGGCGTGCGCCGCCTGGGCCTGGAGGCGGCCCACGTGAGTTGGGCCACCCAACGCCGCTACGCAACGGACTGGTTCGACGGGGTGGAGCTGGAGGCTACCGTCGGGCTGGTCGAAGGCCTGCGAAGAAGCAAGGATGCCGGTGAACTAGCCCGGATCCGACGAGCGGCGACGATCGCCGATGCGGCATTCGCAGACATCCGCCCCATGCTGACCGACGGGCCGGCGGAGAGTGATGTCGCGCTGGAGCTTGACTCGATGATGCGACGCTTGGGGGCGACCGGGCCCTCGTTCGAGACCATCGTGGCGACCGGCCCGAACGCAGCCATGCCTCACCACCGCCCCGGCGGGCGTCGGATCGGCATCCACGACGCCGTGGTCGTCGATTTCGGAGCCCTGGTTGACGGTTACGCGTCGGACATGACCCGCACGGTGTCGGTCGAGGGCGTGGTCAGCGCCGAGCTTCGTCGGGCGGTGTCGGTGGTCACCGAAGCGCAGCGGTGCGGGGTGGCGGCGGTGGCCGCCGGCGTCGACGCCGCCGATGTCGATCGGGCGTGTCGCGACGTGATCGCCGAGGCCGGATGGTCCGAGCGGTTCGTGCATGGCACTGGGCATGGCGTCGGCCTTGACATCCACGAGGCTCCGTCGGTGGCGGCCACCTCGACCGATACACTGGCTGCCGGCCACGTCGTCACCGTGGAACCCGGCGTCTATCTGCCGGGTCTTGGTGGTGTGCGCATCGAGGACACCGTCGTGGTGACCGCTGATGGTTGCGAGCCGTTGACCCTCACTCCAAAGGACCTGTGCTGATGTCTGCCGTGTCGAGCAACGATCTGAAGAACGGGATGACCCTCAACCTCCCCGAGGGCCTGTTCTCGGTCGTGGAGTTCCAACACGTCAAGCCGGGCAAGGGAGGCGCGTTCGTGCGCACCAAGCTGAAGAACTCCCGAAGTGGTGCGGTCATCGAACGCACGTACCGAGCTGACGAGAAGCTCGATCAAGCGGTGATCGACAAGCGGGAGATGCAACTGCTGTACATGGACGCCGGTGCGTTCGTGTTCATGGACAGCGAGGACTATGAGCAGCTGACGGCCGAGCGTGACAGTCTGGGCACGTCGGCCAACTTCTTGAAGGCCGGCGATTCGGCCACCTTGATGATGTACGACGCCGAGATCGTCGGCGTTGAGCTGACCGCATCGGTCGACCTCCTGGTCACCGAGACCGAGCCCGGGTTGCAGGGCGATCGGGTGTCCGGCGCCCGCAAGCTGGCCACCGTGGAGACGGGCTGGACATTGCAGGTGCCACTGTTCGTCGTCATCGGTGACCGCATCAAGGTGGATACCCGCACCGGTGAGTACCTGACCCGGGTCGGATCCTGAATGGCGGCAGGGGACACGCGGCCGGCCACGGACCACGTCGGGAGTCGCCGCTCCGCCCGCGAGCGGACCCTGGCCCTACTCTACGAGGCGGACGCCAAGGGCCACACTCCGGCCGACGTGCTCGCCGATGTGCCCGTGGACCCCGACCCCTTCGTGATCACCATGGTGCGAGGGGTGGGGGCCAACGAAGCGCGCATCGACGCCCTCATCGCCGGCCACGCCTTCGACTGGGCCCTGGACCGCATGCCGGTGATCGATCGGACCTTGTTGCGCATGGCCACCTTCGAGCTGTTGAAGCTCGACGATGTCCCCGTCGCCGTTGTCATCTCCGAGGCCGTCGACCTGGCCAAGCAGTACTCGACCGACGAGTCGGGGGGCTTCGTCAACGGTGTCCTGGCGGCCATCGCCGTCGAGGTCCGCGCCGGCTAACATGGGCGCGGCGTCGTGAAGCCGGTCCCGTGAGGCCGGTACGACCCAGGAGGTGATGGTGGCAGAACGCGAGCGGGCCCTGACCCCCCCCTACGGTGCGGTGTTCGTAGCCCGGACCACGGTCATGGAGCCTGAGGATGTCCGCCGGGCCACGTGGCGCATGGCGCACGAGGTGCTGGAACGCAATCACGGGACGGGTGATGTGGTGCTCATCGGGTTGCAGACCGGCGGGGTGTGGATCACCAACAATCTGGCCGCCGTCATCCACGAGGTGTCCGAAGCGCAGGTGCCGACCGGGACTCTCGACGTGGCGTTCTATCGCGACGACATCGGCCTGCGCCCGGTGCTACCCGAAGCCTCCACCCACGTGCCAGGCGACCTCACCGGGCGCACGGTGGTCCTGGTCGACGACGTGCTCTTCACCGGGCGAACCATCCGGGCCGCCCTCAATGCCCTGAGCGACTACGGGCGGGCTCGAAGCGTGCAGTTGGCGGTCATGGTCGATCGGGGTCATCGGGAACTGCCGATCCGTCCCGACTACGTTGGCAAGAACCTTCCGACCCGTCGCGATGAGATGGTCGATGTCTCCGAGACGGGCGTGGTGATCGGCGACATGGTCGCCACGTGAGTGACGAGCGGGTGCAGAGTCGCCACGTGAGTGACGAGCGGGTGCAGAGTCGCAACCTGAGCGGCGCTGGTGATCCGGGCGGACCGGGCCACGGGCCCCGACACCTGCTGTCCATCGCCGAGCTGGGGCGTTCGGGGATCGAGGAGATCCTCGAGCTGACCGACCGCTTCGTCGAGATCAGCAGCCGGCCGATTCCCAAGGTTCCGGCTCTGCGGGGCAAGACGGTGGCGTCGTTGTTCTTCGAGAGCTCGACACGCACCCGGTTGAGCTTCGAGACGGCCGCTCGCCGGCTCAGCGCTGATGTCATGACGTTCTCGGCGTCCTCGTCATCTCTGGCCAAGGGGGAGTCCCTACGCGACACGGTGGAGACCATCGAGGCCATGGGGGTCGACGCCATGGTGGTCCGCCACCGCGGCTCGGGCGTCCCCTGGCAGGTGGCCCGCTGGGCGCACCGACCGTCGGTGATCAACGGGGGCGACGGGTGGCACGAACACCCCACCCAGGCGCTCCTCGACGCCTACACCATCACCAGCGTCCTCGGCACCCCGCTCGACGGTCTGTCCATCGGCATCGTCGGCGACATCAGTCACAGCCGGGTGGCTCGCTCCGATGTGCTCGCCTTCACCGCCCTGGGTGCACACGTGACGCTCGTGGCCCCGCCGACGCTGCTACCACCGAGCCTGGAGGGTTGGCCGGTCACCGTTTCCCACGACCTCGACGCCGTGCTCGTCGACGTCGACGTCGTCTACCTGCTGAGGCTGCAGCAGGAACGGATGACCGAGACCCTCTTGCCGTCCCTCCGGGAG
>JALZAH010000600.1 GCA_030948425.1 Actinomycetota bacterium | reverse complement strand
CTCCACAGTGGGGCCGGGATGGTCGGCAACAGCATCGTTGCCGAGGGTACTGCCACCCGACGGCGGACCGGGTGGACCGAGGCGGGGGGACGGGACGACAGTGGGGAGACGAAGGGCGCCAGCGGGGCGGAGGGAACCCAGCCGGGAGGGCAACGCCGATGGGAGCCGGCCAGGGTTGGCTGCGCCCTGATTTCACACCCGCCAGAACAGCGACGCACCGTGGTCTGGGATCGGGAGGTCGGATCGTCGACGACGGTCACATTTCACACTGTCCGGCGTAGAAATGAGCCATACCGCTCTACCGGAGGGTGGGTCGTCTCGTAGCCTGGGATTGCACCACTCGGTCCGTTCTCATCCCTCCTGGAAAGGAGTGACGTGGTCTCTGTCTGTGGTTTCAAGCCCCCGCATCACCCTGGTCATGGTTCCCGCCTGAAGGTCGACGCATGATTGCTCTCATCCTGCTCATCCTCGTCGTGGTCGTCGTCGGTGGTGGCATCGAGGTCCTCCGCCGGATGCGCTTCGGCGGCGGGTCGGCTGCGGCCCACCATCGAGCTCTTGACACCCTCGGAAACCTGACCACCCAGGGCGCTGATCGTCGGGTGGACCTGGCGCCGGTCGGAGCTCCGATGCTCGAACACGTGCGGCGGGTCGTCGAGGCCGACCCCACCCACCCCCGCATCAGACCGCAGCCCATCTCCCGCCCCGTGGGCATCCCGTCGTCGCTGATCGGATCCGATGCTGCGGCTGCAACGTCCGTCGACCTTCGTCACCGCCCCGCTCCACCGGAGATCGAGGGCGTTCGGGTTCTTCTACCCGATCCCCCGCCGGACAACGCCGGCGACGACAGCATCGACCACGGCGACAGCGTCGATGATGTGACCGTGGGCGACGACGCGGCGGCGCTCGCCGGCGACGATACCGGCAGTGACGAGGATGGCGACAACGCCACCCGGGTGGACGACGACAAGGATCCCCGTGTCCAGGGTGGCGACACACCCATAACGAAGGAGATCGATGCCGGTACGGGGGGCGGCGAAAGTGCGCCAACGCCGGACGCCATTGGTGCGCCTCCGGTGGGCCCCGAGGCCGCCCAGCCCCACATCCTCCCGGCCCTCCATGACGTGGCGGGACAGCCGATCGACGAGGCAGTGGCGGAGGAGGCAGTGGCGGACGAGGCAGTTGCGGACGAGGCAGTCGCGGACGAGGCAGTCGCGGACGCTGACGCCACGCCGGGTGCCATCGACGACTCCGTCCACCAACAGGGCAGCTTCGTTGTCGGCGAGGCCAACGGCCCCACCGAGGTCCTCGGAGGCGAGGATCTCAGTGGGGCCATCGCCGGAACGCCCGTCTCCCCTCCGACATCGTCGATCGGCATCGAATCGGTCCGAGTGGTGCGGGCCGATGATCCTGGCGACCTGCGGTCTCCCGGCATCGAAGGACGGGCGTCGCCCGACGAGGACGACGTGTCGTGGGCCGACGAACGTGGCACGACCACCGTTGCGGCGGTGTCTGGCCCGTATCTCCCCGAGTCGGGTGACGCTGCCTCGGCCAGGGTCGGCGACCTCGACACCTTCCGGGTCCTACCGTCGTTCCCCGAAGTGCCGGCGGGTACCGAGGACGCGGCTCTCAAGGGCCCCGGTCGTTCCCCGTCAGCTCACACCGTGTTCGCCAGCGACCCGGAACCGAAGGATCATCCCCTTCCTCGTCCTGGTAGGTCGTCAGCTGCAGGTGGCGCGTTTCAACCCGCGGAGCCGGAGGACACCAGGGCTCAACTCGCCGCCCTGGCTCGGTCGGGGCGCGTCGAAGCGGTGGGAGGCGGCGCCCGCCGCCACCGCGAGCGGTCCCGCCGCTCACGGGGTCATGGCCGGGCGTCTCGCCGTCCGGGACAGCACCGTGGGTTGCGGATGGCGACCGCCACCTTGGCCGTCATCGTCGCTGGGGTCGCCATCGCCTCCGCCGTGGTCATCGTCAACCGCAGCTCGACAAGCCATGGGCAGGCCAGCCGAACCATCCCGGTGGCGGCCGCCCCGACGACGACGGCGCCCCCTCAACCGGCGTCGCTGGTGGCCAAGACGACTTCGACTGCCACCTATCAGCTTGTCGGGACGCCGACGATCAGCTTCGTCGGCTCGGGTCGGTGTTGGATCGAGGTGCGCCAAGGTGACCAGACCGGCAAGATCCTCTTCGAGGGGGTCCTGGCCCCTGGAGCGCAGAAAAGCATGACCGGGCCGTTCTGGGTGCGGTTGGGCAACCCCGCGGCGATCTCTGTGCACATCAACGGAACCGTCCTCGATCAGCCGGCCAATCCCTCCGGCAACCCCTACAACCTGCAGTTCCAGTAGCGGGGACGCACCTTCTCAGCCGACGCCCGGTCGGTTCAGCCTGACTGATGTTCCCGACCGGCATCCCACGTCGGGATCAGGTGACGGGCGGCTCGGGCCTCGTCGACGCGGCGGACCGGCGTCGAACGGGGCGCCTCGGCCCCAGAACCCACCGGGTCGTCGGCGATGGCGATGAGGGCATCGGCCAGAGCGGCCAGGGTCTGGGGGCTCTCCGTCTCCGTGGGCTCGATCATCAACGCCTCGTCGACGATCAGCGGGAAGTACACGGTGGGGGCGTGGAAGCCCTCTTCGAGGAGGCGCTTGCCGACGTCGAGGGCTCGGGTCCCCTTGGCCTTCTTGAGCGATGCTGTCGAGGCCACGAACTCGTGCATGTTTGGCCGGTCGAAGGGCAGGTCATAGACGCCCCTCAACCGGTCCCGCAACCAGTTGGCGTTGAGCACCGCCCCCTCCGCCACCCTTCGGAGACCGTCACCGCCGTTGGCCAGGATGTAAGAGAACGCCCGGGCCAACGCCAGGGTGTTGCCATACCAGGTGTGAACTCGACCGATGGAGTGTGCCGGGTGGTGCCAGGCGAAGGTCCCGTCGTCGTTGCGACGAGGCACCGGTCCGGGCAGATAAGCAGCGAGGCGCTCGGAAACCGCCACCGGCCCGGCCCCCGGCCCTCCCCCGCCGTGGGGCACAGCGAAGGTCTTGTGCAGGTTCATATGGACAATGTCGAAGCCCATGTCGCCTGGACGGGTGACCCCGAGGATGGCATTGAGGTTGGCACCGTCGTAGTAGAGGAGGCCGTCCACCTCGTGGACGGCGGAGGCGATCTCGGCGATGTCCTCCTCGAAGAGTCCCAGGGTGTTGGGATTGGTCAACATGATGCCGGCCACGTCGGTGCCGAGCTGGTCCAGCACGGCGTCGAGGTTGACCAGACCCCGCTTGTCGGAGGGCACGGTGACTGTCTGGTAGCCACCGAGGGTGACCGAGGCCGGATTGGTGCCGTGCGCCGAGTCGGGGATGATCACCTTGGTCCGGTGCTGGCCATGCGCCTCGTGCCAGGCCCGCATGAGCAGAAGTCCGGTCAGCTCCCCGGCGGCCCCGGCGGGTGGCTGGAGGGTGGCCGCGTCCATGCCCGTCACCCGGCAGAGGACATCGGAGAGGGTCCAGAGCAGCTCCAACCACCCTTGGCTGTATGCCACCGGTGTCGCCGGGTGCGAAGCCGCCAGGCCGGCCAGGGAGGCGGCGTCATCACAGAGCTTGGGGTTGTACTTCATGGTGCACGAACCGAGCGGGTAGGCGCCCAGATCGACGGAATACTGCCGGTGGGTCAATCGGGTCACGTGGCCGACCAGGTCACGCTCCGAGACCTCGGCGAGCTCGAGCGGCTGGGGCCGTAAGGACCCCGCAGGTAGCAACTCCTCGGCGCTCCACTCAGGCAGGCCTGTGGTTCGAAACGACCATGCCTGGCGACCGGGGCTGGAGAACTCGAAGATCGCCGGCTCGCTGTCCCGACCCATGATCGGCGCACTTCGAGCCCGCCCACCGGGAGCAGCGGACACCGTGGCCGACGTCGGATATCTTGCCGTCTCGCTGGCGGTGGCCTGATGGTCACTGCTGTGGCGCTGCTCCGTGGAGCTCATCGGACCACCTTCTCCAGGGTCGCAGCGAAGGCATCGATCTCTGCGCGGGTGCGACGTTCGGTCACGGCAACGAGCAGTTGGTCCCCGCCATCGTTGCAGACACCGTCGTCGACGCCGACGGCAACACCGGCGAGGAAACCCTCCTCGGCCATCCGTTCGATGACCACGGGAGCAGCGACTGGCAGACGGAGCGGAAACTCCCGCAGGGTCGGCGCCGGGTGGGCCAACTCGATGCCGGGGACGGCGGTGAGCACCTCCCTTGCGTAACGGGTGCCGCGGGCGCAGCGCAGGGCCAGTTCCCGTAAACCTCCGGTTCCCAGCCAGGCCAGCTGGATCATGGCTCCGACAGCAATGAGGGTCTGATTGGTGCAGACGTTCGACGATGCCTTCTCCCGCCGGATGTCCTGTTCCCGGGCTCGCAGCGTCGTCACGTAGGCCGTGCGTCCCTCGACGTCGAGTGTGCGACCCACCAGGCGACCGGGCAGTCGGCGGACGTGTTCCTGGCGGCAGGCGAACAGTCCCAGGTAGGGCCCCCCGAACGACAGGGGCGTACCGAAGGGCTGACCCTCCCCAACGGCCACGTCCGCACGGTGGTCGCCCGGTGCCCGGAGCAGGCCCGACGCAACCGGGTCGAAGCCGGCGAGGAGGAGCGCCTGGTGATCGTCGGCGACGGCCCGGGCCCGCTCCAGGTCTTCGATGGCCCCCAGGTAGTTGGGGCTGCTGACAAGAAGGGCGGCCGGCGCCTCTGTCGACTCCGTTGCGGCCTCCCAGTCGGTCACCCCATCACGCAGGGGGACGTCAACCAAGCGGTGGCCGGTGCCCCGGGCGAAGGTGGCCAGCACCTGTCGCCAGTGCGGGTGGATGCCTCCGCTCACCCACACCGTCTCTCGATGCTTGGTGGCCACAGCCAGGTTGAGGGCCTCGACGGCAGCGCTGGCCCCGTCGTAGAGCGAGGCGTTGGCCACAGGCAGACCCGAGAGACGGGCGACCATGGTCTGATACTCGAACAGGGCTTGCAGGACGCCCTGGGCCACCTCCGGCTGGTAGGGCGTGTAGGCCGTCACGAACTCGGAGCGGAACATCAGCGAGCGGGTGGCGGCGGGGATCTCATGGTCGTAGGCACCCCCCCCGGCAAAGCAGACCAGGTCCTGTCCGACCTGGTTCCGCCCGGCAAGGCGCTCCATCTCCGCGACCACATCAGGCTCGGACATGCCCGGTGCCAGATCAAGACCGGTGGCCAGACGCAAGGCCTCGGGCACCACCTCGAAGAGCTCGTCGAGCGACGACAACCCGAGATCGGCGAGCATCCCGGCCATCTCTTCGTCGGTGTGGGGAACGTAGTGGCCCACGAGCAGTCAGCCCTTCCTTTTGGTTACGAACGGTATCGGCACAACCTGTGCCCTCAGCGTGCGACCCCTCTGGGCCAGATCCAAAGCGGTGGCGTCTCCGATGCTCGCCTTCGTGTCGACGAGGGCCAACGCGATGCCGTGGCCCAACACGGGCGAGTAGTTACCACTGGTGACCTCTCCCACCTTGGTGCCGTCCACAAGGACCTCGGTCCCCTCCCGCGGTGGTTGGCGACCCTCGGTGGCCAACCCGATGAGCCTCCGGGGCACGCCCGCGCTGCGCTCGATGTCGAGAGCGGGTCGACCGACGAAACCCTCGGGCTTGGTCCAGGAGACGACCCAAGCCAGGCCGGCCTGCAGAGGGGTTATCCCCGAACCCAGCTCATGGCCGTGCAACGGCAGGGCCGCCTCCAGGCGGAGGGTGTCGCGAGCCCCGAGACCGGCAGGGACAACCCCAGAAGCCAACACCGCGTCCCAGAAGGCGGGCGAGGTGCGCGCCGGCACGGCACACTCCACGCCGTCCTCACCGGTGTAACCGGTGCCGGCGGCGACACAGGTGGCGCCCTGCCAGGTGAAGGTGGTGACCCGGAATCGGCCGACCGCCGCTGCCTCGGGGGAAACCCCGGCCAGTCTCTGGCGGGCCCGGGGACCTTGCACGGCGATGATGGCTCGCTCGGCCGTGACGTCACGCCCACCGATGGCCCCGACCACCCTTGCCGTGTTGGACGCATTGGGCATGACGTCGAAACGCTCGTCGTCGACCCACCAGACGATGATGTCGTCCAGCACCGAGGCGTCACTGTCGAGCAGGTGGGTGTACTGCGCCCGGCCCGGCCCGATCTTGGTGAGGTCGTTGGTCAGTGCCGACTGCAGGCCGGCAAAGGCCCCCGAGCCCTCCACCCGGACCGTTCCCAGATGGCTGACGTCGAAGGCCACGGCATCGGAACGACAAGCCAAGTGCTCGGCGAGGGTGCCCGCTGGGTAGCGCAGCGGCATCTCCCATCCTCCGAACTCCACCAGCCGGGCGCCTAACGCCCGGTGTTGGGCGTCGAGCGGAGAACGGCGTACGGCCGCCGGGCCGGCGGTGCCTGGGGTGGGACCGGCGGGGTCGGCATGGGCAGCAGGGCTCACGTAGCGAGCCTATCGGCGTCGGTGGGCGAGGGCCGGGTGACGTCCTGTCGGGACCGGGAGCTTGCCGTGATGCTCAGCTGGAGCACCGAGATCGGGTGCACATTGCCGGCGCTGATCGGCGATTCATGACCCGGTGGCCCACTCGGTGACCCCAGCCCGGGCCAAAGCGCTGGCCTATCCCGGTGCTGCCTCGGGGCCCCTTCAGGCCCCGGCGATGGACTGGGGACCTGACCTGGCTCGCTCGCCTCTGGCCGAGGGGGTCGAGGCCGTTGCGTGGGCCAGATCGGTGATCGCCGCATCCAACTCGGACACCACCCCTGCCAATGGGACGATGTTGAGCACACCCTGACCGCCCCGGAGTAGGTCGACGATCTCTTCACCCGAGCGAGCCAGGACCGCCCGGCCATCGTCGATGACCAGGTTGGCGGTGGCCAGGTCCTCCCCGGTGGATCGGAGGAAGTCAATGGCCCGACGAGCCGAACGCAGCGAGATGCCGGCGTCGAGCAGACGCTTGATCACCTTCAGCTGCAAGAGGTCGGTGTAGGAGTACCGCCGCTGCGAGCCGCTGCCCTTGGCGTCGGACAACGAGGGACGAAGCAGGTCGGTCCGGGCCCAGTAATCGAGCTGACGGTAGGTGATGCCAACCACGGAACACACCTGAGGTCCGCGGTACCCGCTGCCCTTGGCGTCAGAACCTCCAGCAGAAGAGGTAACGGGACCGGGAGACGCAGTTGACGCCGCGCCTGAAGCGGACGGTGTATCGACCTGAGCCATGACGACGCCTCCGAAGGGTCACATCGAGGTAACTACAGCAGTGTGGTCGACTTCGGGTGAAGAAGCAACCCCCCGATCCTGGCAGACCGGTCTCCTCTGCCCCCCGAAGTCTCGAGCGCTCGTGCTCTGCCCCTTGCGTCGCAACGACCAGACCTCAGCCCTCGAAGTCCTCCGGGCGCAGTCCCTCGATGAACTGTCGGAACTCCGACACGAGCTCGTCGGCCTCGCCATGATCATCGGTCTCGTTGGTGTCGAGCTGATAGCCCTCGGCGTCGACCAAGGCATCATCGGCGTAGATGGTGCAGTCCACCCGGACAGCGAGGGCGACAGCGTCCGAGGGCCGAGCGGACACTGTGTGGCGTTGGCCATTGCTGACCATGCGAATCTCGGCGTAGAAGGTGCCCTCTCGAAGCTCCGTGATCACCACGCACTCGACTGACGCCCCCAAGTCGACCAACAGGTCGCGTATCAGGTCGTGGGTCATGGGCCGCGACGTGACGACTCCCTGAAGGGAGTAGGCGATGGCCTGGGCCTCGGCCGGTCCGATGTAGATGGGCAAAGTCCGCTTGCCTTCGCCCAACTCCTCAAGCAGGAGGACCGGCTGATTGGTCGGTAGTTCGACCCGAACGGCAGCCAGGTGCATCTCGACCATGCGCCGAAGCCTACTAGCGCCGGGGCCGCACGTTGTCGACGAACATACGGCGGAGGCGGCGTCGGCGCCTCATCAGTGGACCTGGCGCTGTGCCCGGCGGACGAGGACCTCTCGAAGGGAGGAACCGAGGTCGGCGAGCTCGTCGAGAGTGGCCGCGGCCTGGGTCCTGGCCTGCGGGTTGCGTTGGCGGAGCAAAGGCATGACCACCTGTTCGAAGAGGCTTACCTCCCGCTCGGCTGAGGTGCGCCACGCTCGCAGGTGACGGGCTTCGACGCCATGACGCGCGAAGCCGGCCGACGCGGTGGCGATGGCCACCGCATCGGCGTCGTAGTAGCG
>JALZAH010000113.1 GCA_030948425.1 Actinomycetota bacterium | reverse complement strand
CGGTGGGGCCAAGGACCACGCTCTGGGGATCGACTCGGCAATCAGGTCCGGATTGAAGCTGGCGAACGTGGCGGCGACCACCGCCGGCGACACGGCTCCCAATGCCGCCGCTCGGCCTGCGAAGTACGGCATGCGACCGGGCTCCAACCCGAGGGAGACGAGCTGGTCACCCGTCTCGGGAGTTAGGTAGACCACGGCGTGCACCAGCTCGAGGGCCCGGTGACCGCTTCGACTCAGATGAGACTGATCCATCATTCTCAACGGTGTACCACCTGCGGGCGACCCCTCGTAGCAAGGTGTTCTGACCGGAAGCGAACGCTTCACGCTCGGGGCGAACCTGACAGGCTTCGGGGATGTCACGATCCGCCGCCGCCATCGACTTCGATTGTCCACGCTGTCACACGATGGTGACCGAAGCCTTCTACGGACCGTGTCAGACGTGCCGCCGCCACCTGAGAGAAGCCCAGAGCGGAGACGCGAGGGAGGTGCTCAAGGCGGAACGTTTCGAGCCGAGCATGCATGTGACACCCAACGCCGTAGCCCTCAAGGACGGCTGACGGCAGGTCACCGCCGGCGATGCCGGCCGCTGGCTCTGGGCGATCATCTCGGACTGGCGGTCCTTGGCCTCGGATCATCTGCCGGCGAGTAGCTTCGACCTCGGATGGTACGGCTCCAAGGTCCGAAGAGCTCCGCTTCGTCGTCCCCCGACACCGCTCGTCGCCGGGTGGTGGTGGTGCTGGGCGCCGGGGGCCCGGTGGGTCACGCCTTTCACGCCGGAGTCCTCGCCGCTCTGGGCGAGGAGGGCTGGGACGGGCGTAGCGCCGACCTGCTGGTCGGCACCTCCGTCGGCGCCATCACCGCCGCTTTGCTACGCGCCGGACTGTCGCCCGCTGACCTCTTCGCGTACGCCACCGACCGGCCCCTGTCGGAGGAAGGGGCGGCGTTGCTGGAGAAGGGTTGGCCCGATACCGGTTTTCACATCGATCTGGCGCAGCGGCGCCGGCGGGGCCCGTCGTCCGCCCCCGGGCTGCTCGCCGAGCTGGTGCGTTCTCCCCACCACGTCCGAGTCGGACTGATCATGGCGGCTCTGGCCCCCACCGGTGAAGTCGCCACCGACGTCATCATCGATGGCTTCGGCCGTCTCCTCGGCCCGCTCTGGCCGCAGGCTCCCTTGCTCGTGCCCGCTGTCGACCTTGATGTCGGGACCCGGATGGTCTTCGGCGCCCCGGGCGCCCCTCGAACCGAGCCGGGGCGGGCCGTGGCTGCGTCGTGCGCCGTGCCGTCCTACTTCATCCCCGTCGACATAGCCGGGCGACGCTATGTGGACGGTGGGCTGTTCTCCCCGTCGAACACCGATCTGGTCGGGGCCCACGGGGGCCACTACGACGCCGTGGTGACCTCGGTGCCTATGGGTATCGGAGGCTGGCCCCACCGACGAGGGCTCGACCTACCCGGTCGACTGACCAACCAACGCGCCGCGCAGCGCGGCCTGCGCTCCCAACGCCGCTCTGGGGTGGCCATGGCCACCTTCGCACCTGGGCCGGCCGAGCTGCAGGTGATGCACTACGACGCCTTCGAGCTCGATCATCTGTCCCAGATCGCCCACCGGGCGGCAGCGGCTACCCGCCTGCGCTTGCGTCGGGACCCTACTCTCCGCCCTCTCACCGAGATCCTGCGAGATCATGCGGCAACATCATCGACGGCCGAAACGGGCTTTGGTGCCGGGATACCCACATAGCGGGCCATCGGCCGGATGATACGCCGGTCGCGGGCCTGCTCGGCGATGTTCGCAGTCCAGCCGACCACCCGACTTACGGCGAAGGAGGGCGAGAACAGCTCCGGGGCCAGTCCACACCGGCTCATGACCACGCCGGCGTAATACTCGACGTTGGCGTAGAGCCGCCGGTCGGGTTTCAGCTCAGCCAGGGTGGCCACGATCAGGTCCTCGACCTCCACTGCGAAGTCGACCAGCTCACCGCCGAGACCAAGGGCCACCTGGCGCAGCATCACCGAGCGGGGATCGGACCCCGTGTACACGGCATGGCCAAAGCCCATGATTCGCTCGCCTCGATCGATGGCGCCTCGGATCCAGGCGGTAGCGGCGGTCGCCGTGCCGATGGCCTCCAGGGTCTCGAGTGCCCGTCCGGGGGCGCTGCCGTGCAGCGGCCCCGATAGCGAACCGATGGCACCGGTGACCGCCGCCGCCGCATCGGCGCCACTGGAGGCGATGACTCGGGCTGCGAACGTGGAGTTGTTGAAACCGTGATCCATGGTCAGGATGAGGTAGCGCTCCATGGCTCGGGCCATGTCCATCTCGGGGCGCCGTCCGGAGAGCATCCACAGATAGTTGGCGGCGTGATCGAGGTCGGCATCGGGGGGCACGGGCTCAAGGCCGAGGCGAAGGCGGTACATGGCCGCCGCCAGGGTGGGAACCACGGCGGCGATGCGAAGCAGGTCCTCTCGACGCTGGTGAGTGTCGAGATCCCACAAGGCCCGCATACCGAGCACACACCCGCTCACGGACACGGCGCTGCGCAGGCCATCCAGGCTGCCGGCACCGCCCACACCGGCGAGGGCAGGCAGGAGGTCGAGGATCTCCGTCGGTAGGGCGCGCCGAGAGCGGACCTCGGCTGCGAAACGGTGCTGCGCGGCGCGGTCGACGGGGAGGCGTCCGTCAATCAACAGGGCCCAGACGTCCTCGAAGCTGCGCGATGCGGCCAGGTCCGTGGCTGAGTACTGACGGTAGTGGTAGAAGCCGGCCCCTCCCTGCACGTCACTGACCTCGGTGTCGGTCACTGCCACGCCGCGCATACCGGGCGGCACGAGAATCGGCTCTGGTTCTTCGGATCCCGGCGGGGGAGGGATGCTCATAGCGGCATCTTGAGCTGCTCCGTCAATGCTGTCAATATTGATCAATGATCAACATAGGGGAGGTGCCGAAGGGTGGGAGAACGACCCGCTTGACCTCCCAGCAGACGGCGGCCGCGTTGGGGGTGAAGGCGGCGACGCTGTACGCTTACGTCAGTCGGGGGCTGCTCAGCCGGGAGAGGACACCCGCCGGTAGCACCTTTGATGCCCACGAGGTTGCCCGCCTGGCATCCTCCGTCGGCCGGCGGGGGTCGATCGGCCGGTCCGATGCCGGAGTGACCTTCGTCACCGCTTTGACCCTGATCGAGTCCGGCTGTCTCCGCTACCGGGGCCTCGACGCCGTCATGCTTTCTCGAAGTCACCGCTTCGAGGAGGTGGCGTGGTGGTTGTGGACCGGCTCATGGCCGATCGTCGAGCGCTGGACCAACAACGACCGACGGGCGGCGTCCGCTCGAGTCACGGCCGCCGGTCTCGGCC
>JALZAH010000090.1 GCA_030948425.1 Actinomycetota bacterium | reverse complement strand
CTCCTCCCTGCTCCCATCTGGCACGTCGGCAAGCTCCTTGTCGTTGCCCTCATCGTCGAGTACCTGGTCCTCCCCCAGCTCGCCGGCACCCGAAAGGCACTGCACCTGCTCTCGCAGGTCCGGCCCGCCTTCCTGCTCCTGGGCGTGCTGCTCGAAGCCTTGGCCCTGGTCGCCTACGCCCAGCTGACCAGGACCGTCTTACCGGACGAGTCAGATCCCGGGCTCTACACCGTGCTGCGCATCCAGCTCACCACGCTTTCGGTCAGTCATTGCGTGCCCGCTGGGTCCGCCGCCGGGTCCTCGCTCGGCTACCGGCTGCTGACGCTCGCCGGCGCTGGCAAGGCCGACGTGGGACTGGCCATGGGGCTGCAGGCTTCCGGCTCGGCCGTCGTGTTGAACTTCATCTTCTGGGTCGCCCTGGTGGCGTCCATCCCCGTCTGGGGCTTCTCCCCCCTGTACCTGGTGGTCGGGGTGGTCGGCCTGATCCTCGTCGCTCTCTTCGCCGTCCTGGTCCTGCTGCTGACCAGAGGGCAGCGGTGGGCCAACGCCATGATCGATCGGGCGTCGGCGCGCATCCACTTCCTCGACGGGGCCGCCCTGCACGCCACCTCCGAGCGCCTGGCGGTCCGCTTTCACCAGCTGGGTGCCGACAAGCGCCTCGTCGTCAAGGCGACCATCTGGGCTGCCCTGAATTGGCTCCTCGACGCCGGCTCCCTCTACGTCTTCGTCGGCGCGTTCGGCCATTGGGTCAACCCCGACGGCCTGGTTCTGGCCTTCTCCATCGCCCATGTTCTCGCCGCCATCCCCATCACCCCCGGCGGGCTGGGCCTGGTCGAGGCCACACTGACGTCGACCCTGGTCGGCTTCAACACGCCCCGGGGGATCGCCATCCTCGGGGTGATCGGCTATCGGCTGGTCAACTTCTGGTTGCCCATCCCGGTCGGCGGCCTGGCCTACCTGTCGCTGCACATTGACCCGGGCCACACCGGCGAGCATCGTCGGTCAATCTCCCGACATCAAGGGACGCCGGCCATTGCCGACCAGCAGATAGGCGAGCCCGGCGCCTGACGAAGCATTGCGTCGGTATCGAAGAATCGCCTAGCTGGGAAGGACGGAAGCGGCTGCGCCACCTACCCGCGACGCCCGCTTGCGTGCTCGGTAGCCGAGCGACGGTGACCCCTCGGTGTCGAAGGCGGCGACAAGCAACCCGCCGATGAGAGACAGGTTCTTGAGGAAGTGAATCTGCTGGCCAGACTTGGCTTGGGGCTCGTTCTCCTCCCAGAACCGGTGGCCGGCCAACGTGGTTGGCACCAACGACGCGACGAGTGCCAGGGACGCCAGGCGGGGGGCCTTGCCAGCCGCCAAGAGGAGCCCCGCTCCGACCTGGACGGCGGCGTTGGCCTGGACCACCATCTTGGTGTCGGCGGGTAGCGGGAGTCTGCCGGACAGCGGCGTCACCACCTTCTCGGCGGATGGCACCTTCGATCGGGGGTTACGAAGCGCATCGATGCCACCGCAGACGAAGATCGACGAGAGAAGCGGGCGGGCCAAACGGCGGGAGAGCGTCATCAAAAAGCCTCGGAGGTCGATGGATGGTTCAACGCGTGGTTGTACCCGGGGCCCACGGGGACCAACCGGGCGTCGTCGGTGCGGACGAGAGGACTCGAACCTCCACCCCTTTCAGGACCAGGACCTAAACCTGGCGCGTCTGCCAGTTTCGCCACGCCCGCGTTCGGGGCCACGTTAGTCCGGGCCCCAGGCCTCCAGGCCTTCATGCGCCAGGAGCCACCGGGCAGATTTGGATCACCTGGGAAGCCCCCAGCGCCAGGAAGAGCGTCCGACCGACCAGGTTGCCGTCCAGGTAGGAGGTACCGGCCGGGAGAGCGAGATGGTCGGGGAGGGCGGAGGTCACTGTGGCATCGGGATTGCTCAAGCTGTCCGGAACGCTCAGCGCCTCGGCGGCGACGATGCGCACCGACGACGGGGCCGAGAACGTCAGGGGGAACGAGCCCGGCCCCGCCAGGCGAACACAGCTCCCGGGGGTATCCGATGGACCTGGCATCGTCAGCGACCGGGAGTCCCCGGCCGGCGTGGTGGTGTCACCGACCAGCAAAGCCAACTCCGCGCCGAGGCGAGCCGGCATGCTTGGTGGAAAAGCAACCGGGAGGTCCTGGCGTCGGGCGAAGGTGGAGAGCACCACGCTCGACAGGGGTGGCGCGTAGGCTGGTTCGGGCGTGTCCCCGAAGGTCCGCTGGCCGGAGCGGAGTATCTGGGCGGCAGCCAGAACCTGAGCCTTGCTCAGCTGGGCGGCGCTGGCCACGCTTCCTGCCTCGGTGCGAAACTCGCTCACGCTACTGACCCACACCAGAGCGCCCACTCCGACGACGGTGAGGAGGCGGGATGGCCGGGCGGAGCAAAGGTCGCTCAGTGCCAGGACGCCCAGGGGGAGCAGGAGGGCAACAGCGATGTAGGTGTAGCGCGATGCCGTGGACTGGTCGACGCCGAGCTGGAGACGTCCGAGTCCGGTAATGAGGTAAAACCCCAGAGCTCCTGTTGCGGTCGCCAGGGCGGGAGCCACCGCGGTGGCAAACCGGGGCGCCTGGCGCACGCCGTAGGCGACGAGGACGAGCAGGAGCACCGTCCCTGACGCGGGGATGCCGCTGGCGTCTCCCAAGGCTGTGGTCAACCCCTGCCACGCGTAGGCGGGCAGGCCGAGCACCGTGGCCAGCGTCACGTGGTCGCCGCCGTAACCCTGACGTCCGTAGCTGGCATACCACGCCACGTACACCACGCCGGGTACGGCGGCTAGCACAACAGCCGCTCTCCATCCTCGACGAAGGAGCACGGACATGGCCACGGCCAAAACCATGGCCACGCCTACCCCTGAGCACATGACAGCGAGGATCTCGAGCACGCACACGGCGACGTCGGAGCGGACCAGCCTTGTGCCCGGCCGGTCGGCGACGAGTAGGGCGCCCAAGCCGAACATCAGCGCACCCACGAACGTCACCTGGAAGGCGACGGTCAGGTTGCCACTGCCGGCGCCGAGTACGGCGAAGACGGCGGTCGCCGCCGTGGCCAGCGGCGCTGCCGCCCCGGCGCGGCGCATGAGCCGCCAGAGGAGATGGCAGACCACGAGGTGGGCCAGGACGTCGATGGCGAGATAGGGGACGTACGTCCGCAATCCGACCACGTCGAACACCAAGCGGTAGGCGAGGGCCGGTACGGCCGTCCAGTGCTCGTTGTGGGGCACCAGAAGGAGTCCACCACTGAGCGGCGGCAGAACCCGGTTGTTGAAGAAGTCCCACTCGTCCTGGAAGAACCAGGTAGCTCGATCAAAGCGGAAGATCAGGGCGGCGCCTACGAGCAGCGAGAGGAGATGACCGAGCATCCAGACCGAAGGCCGGGGCCATCGTCGGTGCCAGGTGGTCTGACCTCGGACGACCGAGCGGGTGACCGCCGGATCGTCCACGCCGCGGCGATGCCTGCCTCCCTTGGTGGTGGCAACATCGGTGCTCACGCGCTCAGCGGGTCATCGACCGGCCGGCTTGCCGTCGGCGACGAGCTCGAGCCGCTGGTTGTTCTCCTGGAGCGCCTGGAGCAACTGCTGCAGCTGGCGCCGCCGGTCCAGGCTACCGAGGCGCAGGCGCTCCAGCTCGGAGTACAGGGCGGGGATGTGGTCGGTCCGAAGCTGGCCTTCCAGGTTCTCGATGTAGCTGATGGCGCCGAGAAGGGTGCTTTGGGCCACCATGGCCGGCAGGGTCGGGGTGTGGTTGAGGACCGGAGATCCGAGGGGCGCTCCGCTGATCACGAACTGATAGGTCAACCCCTCCTCGTCGGCCTCGATCTGGGCAACCAGGTCGGGATTGGGGTGGTCGAGGCGGATCTCGGTGGTGCCCAGGCGTCGGGTGACGCGTTCGAGGTCGAACATCGCCCATCCTGAGTCGGCCAAGAGCCGGTCTACGCCGGCGCGGTCGAAGAAACGCAGGTGGGTGCGGTCGAGCAGGCCGGTGTCGGTGTAGGTGAATCGACCCTCGAGTAGCGCCAGCCTGGTCGACACGTGGGCAATGTTGGGAAGCGAGATGACCCCCCATCCTCCAGGGGCGAGTACCGCCCCCACCCCACGCAGGACGGCTGCGGGATCGGTCAGGTGCTCGAGAACATCGAGCATCAGCACAATGTCGAACTGCTGTCCGGCGAAGCGCTGGGCGAGGTCCAGGTCATTGAGGTCGGCGACGGCAAGGTCCTCGCAGTACGGCGCCGCCAACTCCGCTGCTTCAGGGTCGAGCTCGACCCCCCACGCCCGACACCCCATGTCACGCAGTGCGGCGGCCATGGACCCGTCGGCCGCTCCCAGATCGAGGACTCGGCTGTTGGCGGGGACGCGACCCAAGGCCAGTACGTGGGCGTCGTTGACGCCGACGAGGTTGATCTCCGCCCGGTAGCGCCGCGACGTGGCACTCATCGTGGTCGGCTGGCGGAGCGGAGCGAGCGGTAGATGTCCCGAGCCGGTGCGGACCATCGGAACAGCTTGGTGTCGCGGAGGCGCTGGAGCTCGTCTTCTACGGAGGCGGTGCGCTCCTCATCCACCCGGCTCACGCCGGACACGCCGGTCCCCCCGCGCTCGAGCACCAGCAGCCGTCGGTTGAGGACGGCCAGCGCCGCCTCCCGCTGAGCCAGCTTGCGACGCAGCGCCCGGGTCTCGACCTCGAGGTCGTAGATCCGACGCTGTGGTTCTCCGAGGGGGGGCGGGGACATCTCGCTCACGTTCAGTTGTCCTCCCACGGCAGGAATGGGTAGCGAGCCCGAAACGTATCGCGAAGTGGGGCGGTATGAAGATTGACGATGGCCTGGCGGGACGTGCCGTGGATGCGGTACTGGGCGACGAACTCGGGGACGAACGAGGCCTCACGGCCGTCGGCCGCCATCCGCAGCCAGAACTCCCAGTCCTCCCACCCCCGCAGGCTGGCGTAGTCGTCGTAACCACCCACCGCCTCCCAGGCCTGCTTGCGGATCATGGCCAAGGCGTCGATGTAATTGTCCTGAACCAGGCGCTCGACGTCCCAGGGCAGGTGGCTGAGCAGTCCGGGCTGGCCGGTCTTGGCGATGATCCCGTAGGAGAACGACGCCTCGGACGTCCTGTCAAGGGCGGCCGACAGCTTGGCCAGCGTGTTCGGGAAGATCAGGTTGTCGGCGTCGAGGACGAGCACCCGATCGGCCCGGGCCCGGGTGAACCCGAGGTTGCGCGCCGTTCCCACCCCGCTGTTGGCCGCCTTGGCGACCAGCATCATTGGGAACCAGTCATTGTCGGCCATGGTGGCCCGGATGGTGTCGACGGAGGCGTCCTGGGAGTGGTCGTCGACGATGATCAGCTCGGCGTCGATGCCCTCGGAGGCCATGGCCGAGGCCATGGCCTCCGACACGAAGTTGACGTAGTTGAACGAGGTGATGAGCACGGTGACGTCGGGGGTGAAGCCCGCCCACGCTGAGGTCTCGATCACCTCGGCGTGGTCGACGGCACCGAACCGGAGCCTGGCCTGCATCGATTCGATGGCCTGGGTGGTGGCCGTCTCGCTGTCGAGCAGCTCCTTGATGCGGCCCCAAGCCACCCGTTCGGTGTCAAGGGCCGCCTGCAAAGCCGACGAGGGCTCGGGAACCCGGGGGGGCGCCGGTGGCTGGAAGGCCTGAGCGTCGCGCCTCGCAGCGGCCGGCGTCTCGGCCAGGCGATCGAGGGTGTCGCAGACCCCGGCCATGGTCTCGTTGAAGTCGAGCTTGGTGCGGACGAAGTCGTAGGCGGCCGTGGTCAGCTCGGTTCGCAGGGGTTCATCGACGAGCAGGCTGGCCGTGTAGGCGCCGATCATCTCGGGAGGAACGGCAACCAGATGCTCGCCGGGGACAAGGGGGCCGTAGTCGCGAGAGTGCTCGCTGATGACCAGGCAACCGTTGATGACCGCTTCAAGCACCCGGACCCACTCGAAGTAAGGCACGTCGTTGCGATGGATGTTCATGAGCATCCGGCTGGAGGCGAGCAGGTCCCACTTGGTTCGCGCGGCCACGAAGTGACCCCGCGGTGCGCTCATCGGCCGAGGGAACTCGAAGAGGCGCAGATCGGCGGAACAGTCCCAGAGCAGGGGAGCCGCCTCGGCCAGGTAGCGGTCGCGCCGGGCCGTCGCCGAGCCCAGGAACAGCACGTCACGCGGCCGGTACCGGGTCTCGTCGCCTCCCCAACGGTCCCAGCTCGAGTGATAGCCCAGCTGCAGGTGTCGGGCGTCGAGTCCCCGCCGGCTCAACTCGTCGGCGGCATAGGTGCTGATGTCGAAGACGGCGCGGGCCACGCTGGCGTAGTGGGCGCTCAGCTCGAACCATGACGTGCCCGGTTGTTCCACCCCTATGAGGACCGAAGCGGCCGCCGCATCAAGCAGCGACCGCTCGGTCCGCCCCTCCTGCAGCGGAAAGAACTCGTGGGGGGCGATCACCACGTTGACGCAACGCGACCCATGCTCGGGAAGGCCGGGGGCGGGGAACACGACGTCGTGTTCCAAGTCCTCCAAGCTTGCCGCCACCATGGTGGCGATCTCGGCCATGAAGACATTGCCTCGCGGGCTCACGTAGACGTGGTAGCGGGCAGTCATGATCCGGGCTGGCTGTACATTGGCCAGCGGAGCCTACCAAGGGTCCGCTGTCGCCTTCCGCCACCGGCGGCGTCGACGGCTCGGCGTGGGTACGACTGCCCCGATCCGGACTACCTACAGGTTAACCTCGGTACCTATGTCGACGGCGATCGAGGTTCGGAACGTCTCCAAACGTTTCCGGCTCTACCACGAGCAGTTCACCTCGCTCAAGCAACGCATGATGCACGGCGGGAAGGTCCCCTTCGAGGAGTTCTGGGCTCTGCGGGACATCGACCTGTCCGTGGACGAAGGCACCACGTACGGTCTGCTCGGTCACAACGGCTCGGGTAAGTCCACCCTGCTCAAGTGCATTGCCGGCATCATTCAGCCTACAACCGGGGAGATCGTCACCCGGGGCCGGGTTGCCGCCCTCCTCGAGCTGGGCGCCGGCTTCCAGCCCGAGCTGTCGGGGCGCGAGAACATCTACCTGAATGCCTCGCTGCTCGGGATGTCGAGGAGCTTCGTGGACTCCCGCTTCGACGAGATCGTCGAGTTCGCCGAGCTGGCACCTTTCATCGACAACCAGGTCAAGTACTACTCGTCGGGGATGTATGTGCGCCTGGGATTCGCCGTCGCCGTCAACATGGAACCTGACATCCTCATCGTCGACGAGGTTCTGGCCGTGGGCGACGAACTGTTTCAGCGCAAGTGCCTGGAGCGGGTCAAGGAGTTCCAGCGGGAGGGACGGACCATCGTCGTGGTCAGCCACTCCCCGGACCTCATCCGCCAGGTATGCACCAACGCGGCCGTGCTCGATCACGGCGTCCTCGTCGGGGCCGGAACCCCCGCAGAGGCCGTCCGCTCGTTTCGTGAGCACCTCCTGCGGCGAAAGGCGTACGCCGAGGCGGACCAGCTCGGCGACCTCATCACCTTGGCCGACGAGGAGGTCTCTTCCTCAGATGCGGGTGGGGTGGATGGCCAAGTGGCCGCCGACCGTCCGGCGCGACACAGCTTGAGGGACCAGGACCTGCAGATCACCGGTGTTCGCTTCGAGCACATCCACCAGGACGAACGCTCCTACATCGTCACGGGCGAGCCACTCACGTTGCGGATCGGGTACTACGCCCGACGACGGATCGATGACGTGCAGCCCGGCGTCAGCGTCCACGATCAGGAGGGCCGACTCCTCTTCGGCGCCAACAGCCTGTGGTTTCCCACCGACCCTCTCATTGTCGAACCGGGTTACGGCGAGTTCGTCTTCGAGTTCGACAAGGTCCCCCTCTTGGACGGAACCTATCCGGTCACCATCGGCCTGGTCACCGAGAACGAAGCGACGGTCTACGACTGGCACGAGCAGCAGTACAGCTTCGGGGTGATCAACCCCACGCTCTGCATGGGGACGGTGCTGGTCGCGGCCAACATCACGAACCGCGCCCTACCGCAACCGGATCCGGTGAGAGACCGCTTGGGAGCCTGAGCTGGCACGGGTTGGGACTTGCCCCAGCCTGTCCCCACAGACGATATCGTTCGACCCCATGACGGTGGGAAAGTGGGATGGCGAAAGGGTCGCAGTGACTTCATCAGCTCCCGGTGCCGACATGGTCGGGGACCGCTACCTCGACCTTCTGGAGCGCTGCCTCACCCGTTACGACCTCGGCGATGACTTCCAACCCATCGTCCCGGGACCGCGATGGATGAAGCGGGCTTGGGACGTCCTGTCCGCCCGTCTGGCCGTGAAGAACATCGTCGCCCTGCGACGGGTGACAGGGCAGCAGGGATTGCGCAGGGAGGGACGGGACTGGCCGGTACACGCCGAGACGATGGTCGGTGTCTTTCGGTTGAGGAGTCTGCGT
>JALZAH010000075.1 GCA_030948425.1 Actinomycetota bacterium | reverse complement strand
ACCGTCGCCGGACGGTGGTCAGAGACGGCGTCGTCAGGACGGGCGGCGTCCCCGGGCGTCTCGGGCTCATCGGGTTCGTCGAGGAGGTCGCCGGACTCCTCACGCCACACCTTCCAACGAAAGGGTCGGCGCTGACGGGGGACCCGTTCGGGGACGTCCACACGCTCGCGCGGCAGACCGCCACCCAGCGAGCCGTACTGGGCAGGCACGGGCGAACTGCCCGCCGAAGGCGTGTCGAACGCGGGGCGAGGCCCTCGCTCAGCCATCTACGCCCTTCGCAGGACGCTCGCCCCGCTGGCGCCGGGGCGACGCGCGGCCCGCCCTTCTTGCGGCGAGCACGTACCCCGTCCAGGGCAGGTGAGAGGCCGCTGCCCCACGGACCGAGCGCCTCTCACCGTTGTCGATGCCATCAGGCAGTTTCCTCCACAGCCAGCACAGGTGCTACGGACGCTACCGTCTGGCCGGCGTCAAGGCTCAGCACCCGGACCCCAGTGGCGTCGCGCCCCTGGCTGGAGATGCCCCGAACAGCCATTCGGGCCATCACCCCGCCCGACGAGATGATCAGGACGTCGTCGTCGAGGCCGACCATGAAGGCGGCCACCACCCGGCCCCGCTTGGCGGTGATCTTGATGCCCCGCACGCCGAGACCGCCCCTACCCTGCCGATTGAAGTGATGCAGCTGGGTGCGCTTGCCGTACCCGGCGTCGGTGACGATGAGGATGCTGGCATCGTCGCGGGCCGGGTCGATCGACACCACCCGGTCGCCGTCGCGCAGGGCCATGCCCCGCACCCCGGCGGCGTCGCGGCCCATGGACCGCACGTCGGTCTCGGCGAAGCGGATGGCCATGCCCATGGCCGAGACCATGATCAAATCGTTGCCACCACCGGTGACGATCACCCCGACCAGCTCGTCACCGTTGCGAAGGTGCACGGCGATGAAGCCCTCCCGTCGGGACTTGTCGTACTCGTCGAAGGCCGTCTTCTTCACCTGGCCGTTGCGGGTGGCGAAGAGCAGGAACCGGTCGGCCGGGAACTCCCGGGTGTCGATCATGCTCTGAATTCGCTCGTAGGGCTCCAGCGGGAGCAGGTTGACGATGGCTGTCCCCCGCGCCGTTCGCTCCTTGATGGGCACCTCGTAGGCCCGCAGCCGGTACACCTTGCCCCGGTTGGAGAAGAACAGCAGGTGGGCATGGGCGCTGGTGTGGATGACCCGGGTAAGCAGGTCCTCCTCCTTGAGCTTGGCGTTGGTCACGCCCCGACCACCGCGCCCCTGGGTGCGGAATGCCCCGGCGGGTACAGCCTTGATGTAGCCGGCCTTGGTCATGGTGATGACCAGGTCCTCGTCGGTGATGAGGTCCTCGACGTTCATGTCACCCACATCGAGGCCGATCTTGGCCATCCGGGGGGTGGCGAACTCGTCGCGGACGGCGGTCATCTCCGACTTGATGACCTGGCGCAGCTTGCCCTGGTCGGCCAGGATGGCCTCGAGCTCGGCGATGGTCTGACGCAGCTGGGCCATCTCCTCCTCCAGGTTGGACCGGCCCAGGCGGGTCAGCGCCGAGAGGCGCATGTCCACGATGTGGGTGGCCTGGATGTCAGAGAACTCGAAGGGGGCGGCTCGCAGTGCCTCCACCGCCGCCCCCCGGTCAGCAGACGCCCGGATGGCGGCGATGATGGCGTCGATCATGTCCAGGGCCTTGAGGAGGCCCTCGACGATGTGGGCACGGTCCCTGGCCTTGCGCAACAGGAACTCGCTCCGCCTGCGGATGACCTCGATCTGATGGTCGACATAGGCGCTCAGCGCCTGGACCAGGTTGAGGGTCCGGGGGATCCCGTCGACCAGGGCGACCATGTTGACCCCGAAGCTGGTCTGCAGCGGGGTGTGCTTGTAGAGGTTGTTCAGCACCACGTTGGCGTTGGCGTCGCGCTTGAGCTCGATCTCGATGCGGGTCTTGCCCTTCGACGAGGCGTCGTTGGCGTCACGGATGCCATCGAGCTCACGGCTGTCGACCAGCTCCTTGATCCTGGTCAGGATGGAGCGGGGGCTGACCTGGTAGGGCAGCTCGGTGACGACGATCACCGTCCCACCCCGCTTGGTCTCCTCGATCTCCGCGCTGGCCCGCATGCGGACCGAACCCCGTCCCGTGCGGTAGGCGTCCATGATCCCGGCCCGGCCCAGGATGGACCCACCGGTGGGGAAGTCCGGGCCCTTGATGAACGTCATCAGGTCGTCGGGGGTGGCGTCGGGATGGTCGATCAGATGCAGGGTGGCGTCGATGACCTCGCCCAGGTTGTGCGGGGGGATGTTGGTGGCCATGGCCACGGCGATGCCCTGGCTGCCGTTGACCAGCAGGTTGGGGAACCGGGCCGGGAGCACCGACGGTTCGGTGAACTCACCGGAGTAGTTGTCGGCGAAGTCGACGGTGTCCTCGTCGATGTCGGCGAGCATGTGCATGGCCAGCGGGTCCAGCCGGCACTCGGTGTAGCGGGCGGCGGCGGGACCGAAGTCGGGCGAACCGAAGTTGCCGTGGCCCTGGACCAGCGGGTGGCGCATCGAGAAATCTTGCGCCATCCGCACCAGCGTGTCATAGACGGCGGTGTCGCCGTGCGGATGGTACTTGCCCAGCACCTCGCCCACGATACGGGCGCATTTCTTGTAGGG
>JALZAH010000058.1 GCA_030948425.1 Actinomycetota bacterium | reverse complement strand
CCCCAACTCCCCCCCCGGGTTGTCGTCAAACGTGATCGGCGTGGCCTTGAACGCTCCTCTCGTCGAGAGACGAAACACACGCGTGGGATTCGCCTTAACCCCAGCACTAGAGAGAGATATAGCATTGATGCTCGTGGAGGAGCTTTGGCCGGCGGACTACACCGATCCCGCTCACCGTTTTGGTCTTCGAATCGGTGAACGTGAAGCGGGCCTACAGATCCGACGAGCCGCCGCTGACCCTCCGACGATGCCATTGAACGATCTGTTCGTGCCCCTCGCCGAGCAGCTCGACAATGTACGACGGTGGAACTCGTGGCGTCGCTGGGGCTTCACGCCCGACGAGCTCGACGCCATCGACGTGACACCGACGAGACGGTCGGCGCCGCTGGTCGTGGACATCATTGCTGTCTTCGTGGGAGGCGACGGAGCGCTCGACGGCGTTCGACGCACGTGTAATGACCTGTGGATGCTGGCCGCCGACCGCCAACCGAACGCCTGGTGCTGGGACGGCTCGTATTGGAATCAGCCTGGCATCGGCTACAAGCCGGTTCGTCTGCTCGACAGCCTGGAACACCGGCCGGGCGTCCGTCGGGTGACCGTCGACCTCGGGGCGCACTGGACACCCAGTCGCTACGTCCGCCCCGCAACCTTCCGGGGCAATGACTCCGCTCACGCCGAGGTGCTCGCCGCTGCCGCCCACTTCCCGCGGTGGGTCCGGGCCATGGATGGCAAACACGTCCCGCATGCCTGGCTTCCCGGCTACGAGGTGACCGTACCGGTCGGGTCCCGCCACTCCCGCCTCCCGTGCCTGTCGTGGACGTCGTATCGCCGGACGGTCAGCCTGGCCAGCCATGAAGCCGACTACTCCCAGTCTGGTTGGGCAGCACCCGTACGCGTCGCTTGATGGAGGCCTTACGGCCCGTGCCTGGCCTCAGGGCCGACGATCCTGTGGTTCAGCTGGCCAAGAGGTCATGGGCACCTGAATCGGAGGACGGGTGGCGCAACTTGGCCAAGGCGGTGCGTTCAATCTGGCGAATTCTTTCCCGGGTGAGGCCGAGAACCGCCCCGACCTCCTCGAGCGTCCGGGGATCGCCTCGATCCAACCCGTAACGCAAGCGGAGGATCTCACGCTCTCGCTCGTCGAGGGGGGCGAGCAGCTTCGCCACCTCCCGGCCCATCATGGCCTCGGCAACCAGATCGTAGGGAGTAGGAGCGGTCATGTCGGCGACGACGTCGGCGAGCTCCGTGTCGCCCTCGCTGCCAATGGGCATCTCCAGACTGACGGGGTCAACGCCGTATAGGAGCAGCTGGGTGACCTGGTCCTCGGGCATAGCCATGACGGCGGCCAACTCCGTCGGCGACGGCGTACGACCCAGCTCCCCCTCCATCTGGCCGCGAACCCGCAGCAGGCGCCGGATCTGATCGCCAGCGTGGACCGGTAGGCGAATGGTCCTCGACGTGTTGTCGATACCCCGGCCGATGGCTTGGCGTATCCACCACGTGGCGTAGGTCGAGAACTTGAACCCCTTGCGCCAGTCGAACTTCTCGACGGCATGGATGAGACCGAGATTCCCCTCTTGGACAAGGTCGAGCAATGGCATGTCAGACGATTGGTATTTCTTGGCGATGGAGACCACGAGACGAAGATTGGCATTGATGAACGCCTCCACGGCCTCCTCTCCGGCCCGCTCCCGCCGGCGCAGGGTGCGCCGCTCGGCGGGGGTGACAGAACCGGTGGCCATCGCCGTCTGTGCCGCCTGACCGTCCTCGATCACCTTGGCCAAGCGGACCTCGTCGTCCTTGGTCAGAAGCGGGTACTGCCCGACGCCGTCGAGGTACAGCCTGACCAAGTCCTGATCCCCTGCTTCCAACTTCTTCTGTGCCATGTCGTCCCCTTGGCGGCGTCGCTTCGTCTGTACCCGCCTACGGCCCTATCGACACGTTTCAGGCCGGAGGATCCGGTTCGTGAGGCCGGTACCGTTGTGACACACTGGTCCCCCTCGGTGGCCGTAGCTCAGTTCGGTTAGAGCGCCAGGTTGTGGCCCTGGAGGTCGGGGGTTCAAGTCCCCTCGGTCACCCCAATCGCATTGGCCGTCCGCCAAGGCGTGCGTTCGGTAGGTTGACGCTTCTGCGCCTCTAGCTCAATGGCAGAGCAACGGACTCTTAATCCGCAGGTTCTGGGTTCGAATCCCAGGGGGCGCACCACGAAAGTCCAGGTGCAAGCTACTATCTTCATCTCGTCACACCTCTGCCGCCGTGCCCAGCTTTGCAAGCTGGTGGTCGTCGACTCGTCCAGAGCGGCCACCGTGAGCGCTCCGCCAGATCGGCAAGTGGGCGGACCTCGGTCCAGCCTCGACACGGGCCGCAGTGAGGGAGGAGTGGGTTGCTTGTTGTGGGCTGCGCCATGATCCGCGGCGGCCCGTGGCCCTTCGGGGCCACCTCCTCCCAGCCGATGCAACTGGATTCGCAAACCCGTCCAGCCCGACGTTGACGGCGTCTTCACCTCTGGTGCGGCCGCAGGAGCCGACCTTCTACTCCCTCGCCCGCCACCCAACATGTGACCCAACAATCGAGTCCCAGCCGGTCTCAACCTGTCCTAGTGCCGCATCAGGCAACGTTGGCCGTGTAGGTCCACCACCGGGGCGCCCTGATCGCTCACCCTGATCAGATACATCGGTGTCGGATCGGAGGTGTCGTGTCACGTGACGGTTTG
>JALZAH010000055.1 GCA_030948425.1 Actinomycetota bacterium | reverse complement strand
CCACGAGTGCGCTCAGGACCGCCGCCACGATCATGACCAGAACGAATGGCGCCGTGCTGATGTGGGCCTGGACCACGAACGATCCGAGCACCGCCGCCCAAACGAGAGCGGTCACATGGCCGCGTACGGCGTCGGCCCACAGCACGGTGAAGGCCACGATGGGGAGCGCCAGGACGTCGGGGTTCCAAGGGTAGAGCAGGTCGAAGAAGGAGAGCCCGAGACACAGCCCACTGAGTGCCGCTGAGGCCCACAACGCCGGGACACCCCCCCACCGGCGCCAAACGTAGGCGACCGTCGCCACTGCGGCGGCACCATTGATCAGTGCAGTACCCACGCTGATCCCCGGCCCCGACCCGAAGAGCCAGGTCGGCAGAGCCAGCACATAGAACAGTGCCGGCCCAGGATGGTGCCAACCGAAGCGGCTGTAGGGACCGACCAGCTCTTGGAGGTGCATCGCCCGCCGGGCGCCCATCTCCAACAGAGCCTGATCTCCGAGAGGGCTGGTCACTGCGTTGCGCTGACCCACCAGGCGGCCCACCGCGACGAGCGGCCACGCTCCGATGGCGATCATGGCGATGACCCCGGTCGTCCGGCTCATTGATCGGCCACGCAGAGCGACCGACCGACCCTGCTCGGACATGCCGGGTGATGTTACCGGTGCCCCAACCTCCGAAACGGTCATCCCCCGCCGGAGAAGGAACGCCCGAGACCGAGGCGCTGAGCCAGGGCTCCAAGGCGGGCGATGGCACCCTCCGTTCGGACCCCCCACCAGAAGAGATCCTTGCCGTCGACGAAGACCACCGGGGCAACCGCTTCGAGCTCCCGACGGTGACGTTCGGCGAAAGCGTACGGCTCCGACGGCGCCAGCACGGCGTCGGGCCGGGCGGCCGCCGCATCTTCGATGGTGGTGACCGGGTAGGCGTGTTCGGCCCCGGACATGACGTTGTCGATCCCGACGGCGCCGAGAACCGAGGACCCGTAGGTGGACGAGTTGACCGACATCCACGGGCGTCGCCAGATGGGCACCCAGACCCGCGCCCGGAGATCCGTGACGACCGGCCGGAGGCGGGCCACATCGGGCAGTGGGGCTCCGACCGCCGACGCCAGGTCGACCAGCGTGGGGGCCACGTCGGCCACGGAACGGACGTGGGTCACATGCAGGCCGATGCCCCGGGCAGCGATGGCCTCGGCGTCAGCGAGGTTGTTCTCCTCCTTGTCCATGACCACCAGGTGGGGGGCGAGAGCAGCGATGGCGGAGATGTCGGGATTCTTGGTGCCGCCCACCGCCAGCAATCGCGGTTGTTCACAGAAGCGGGTCACCGCCACCGGCTCTATGCCCCACGCCACGAGCGTCTCGGTGACCGACGGCACCAGGCTCACCACGCGGGTTACCACGGGCCGAGAAGCCGTCGTCGCTGCGCATCGAACTCCGCTCGGGAGATGGACCCCCGGCGGCGGAGATCCTCAAGCTTGCCAAGCTGGTCGGGCATCGACGCCGGGCCGTCCCAGCCGGGTCGCCGGGCCCGGTCCATCTGCTGGTGCAGTTCCTTGACGATTCCGGTCGGCCGGGGCAGGTGGACGAACACCTCGCGGCCTTGCGACACTGAGGTCACAACCACATCGCCACTGCCGAGCAGGCGGTCCCGCAGCCGCCGGCGGCAATCCACCTCGCCGATCTGAGTCAACGGAAGCTCACGCACCCGACGCCCGAGCACACCGCGACGCTGCACCAACCGCTCGTTGGTCAAGATCATCACCGTGGTGGCCCAGCGGGCGTAGCGACCGACCAGCCACAGCAGGCTGGCTACCACCACCACGGCCAAGGCGCCGTCGATCGTCCCTGAAGCCTTCTGAGCCACGGCTACGATGGCCCCGCCCAGGACGGCCACAACCACCACCAACTGCCTTCCCATGAACGACCAGTGAGGACGAACGTCCACCACGATCTCCTCTCCCGGGTTGAGCCAGGTGCGGGTGGCCATGGTCCGGCAACGCTACCGCCGGACCCCTCCCCGGCGGTTCGCGGCTTGGGCCTTGACGTCGGCCGTGACGCAGGGCACACTCGCGATCTCGCAAGGTTCCGGTTGCCGCGCCCGGCCGAGGTGGTTCGGGGGGATCGCCCGCCGGCGTGGCGCCGGTGCCTGCGACGACAGCCGGGAACCGCGATCGCCCCCCACCGACGGCCATGGGCCGGGCGATCATCGATTCGGGGGATCCACCAGCGCGTCACACCCCGTCCGTACCCTCGACTGGGTGCAAGCGGATCTGACCCGGGTGACATCGGTGCTCGAGGGCCTGAGCCCCGCCCAGCGCCAGGCAGTGACGACCGAGACAAACCCCGTGTGTGTCCTCGCCGGAGCCGGGTCGGGCAAGACCCGGGTCCTGACCAGGCGGATCGCCTACCGGTTGACCACCGGCACGGCCGACCCCGGTCATGTGCTGGCCCTCACCTTCACCAGGAAGGCGGCCGGTGGGCTCGGTCATCGACTCGCCGAGCTGGGCCTCCGCGACCAGGTGGTCACGGGCACGTTTCACGCCGTGGCCATCGCCGTCCTCCGCCAGTACTGGGCCGATTGCGGCCGCCGCCCCCCTGCTCTCCTGGAGCGCAAGGCCCGAATCCTGGCCCCGTTGGTGGCCGCCCGCCCAGCCCTGGCCGGCGTGCCCATCGCCGAGGTGGCCGGCCATCTCGAGTGGGCCCAGGCCCGACTCATCGGGCCCGAGGAGCTCGAGGCGGCCATCGCCTCCTGGCAACGGCGGGTACCGGTACCGGCCGGTGAGTTGGCAGCCCTGTTCCGCCGTTACGAGTCGGAGAAGCGGCGCCGGGGGCTGATCGACTTCGATGACCTGCTGGTTGGCGCAGCTACCGCCATCGAAGTCGACACCGCGTTCGCCAGCGCCCAGCGCTGGCGTTGGCGTCATATCTTCGTCGACGAGTTCCAGGACCTGAACCCAGCCCAGCACCGCCTTCTGGCCGCCTGGCTGGGCACGAGCCAGGACCTGTGTGTGGTCGGCGACCCCAACCAGGCCATCTACGGGTGGAACGGCGCCGAACCCCGGGGACTGGTGGAGTTCTCCCGACACTGGCCGGCGGCTGCGGTGATCAGACTCGACGACAACCACCGCTGCAGTCCCCAGATCGTCCGCGCCGCGGCGTCCGTGCTCGGACCCGACGGAGCCGGTCTGCGCTCCACCCGGCCCGACGGGCCGGAGCCCGATGTCATCGGCTACGCCTCCGACGACGATGAGGCCCGCGGGGTGGCCATGGCGGTCGTCTATGCCCACCGGGAGGGAGTGCCGTGGTCGCAGATGGGCGTGTTGGCACGGACCAACACCCAGGTCCGGGTCCTGGCCACTGCCCTCGACAGGGCCGGCGTACCCCACCGGGTGCCAGGCTCGGCTGACCTGCTGACCCATCCGGCCACGGTGCGCGCCCTCGAGACCCTCCACCGCCAACCCTCCCGTCCAGCCCGAATGGGCGCCGTCGACTTGGCGGAGGCCGCCGCCAATGCCAATGGCGAGGCGGACCGTGACGTGCTCCAATGCCTGGCCGACCTGGCCCGCCAGTACGAGCAGGTGGAGGCAGACGCCCGGGTTTGTGGTCTGGCCGACTGGCTGGTCGCCACCCTGGCCCGCGACCGTGACGGCGTCACCGGATCGGAGGGCGTCACCGTGTGCAGCTTCCACCGGGCCAAGGGCCTCGAGTGGTCGACCGTCTGGGTCTGCGGTCTGGAGACCGGCCTGGTGCCCATCGGGCGGGCCACCACCAGCGAGGCCATCGAGGAGGAACGGCGCCTGTTGTACGTGGCGCTGAGCAGGGCCCGCTCGACACTGCACCCGTCGTGGTCCCGGCGGCGGCGATTCGCGTCGCACACGGTCCCTCGTCAACCGTCGCCCTGGCTGTCCCTTATCGATCACCGCCTGGCTGCCGCCACCGACGACGGTCCCCCACCCCTTGATGCCGCCGCATGGCGCGCCCGTCTACAGGACCAGCGCCAAGGGCTCCGGCCGGCTTCGGCCCCGGGTCGGCGGGACCGGCGATCAGGACGACGCAGTGACAGCCCGGTCAGACTGCTCCCCGCCGACGCCGACGTGGTGACCGCCCTGCGGACCTGGCGAGCCGACGCTGCCCGGGCCTCGGGTGTGCCTGCCCACGTCCTGCTCCACGACCGGACGCTCACCGCTCTGGCGTCCCTGGCCCCGAGCACCCTCGAGGGGTTGGCCGACGTTCCCGGTTTGGGACCGGTCAAGATCGCCCGCTATGGGCCCACCCTGCTCTCGTTGGTCACTCGGCACGCGGCGAGCGCCTGAAGGGCCGGGCGTCTAGTGTGCGGAAGGTGAGCGGCTGGTATTCCATCGAAGTCCTCGACGGCACCACATCCGCTTCGGTGTGGGCCGACGCCTACGGCGACGCCTTGGTGGAGGCAGCCTTGGCCCACGGGGCCCAGGATTGGTTGCGCCATCGGCATGGATGGGGAGTCGTCTTCGAGTTCGCCCTGAGCGACGATGCGTCCTGGGAGGCCTTCCAACGAGCGGTGGCCGTCCGCTCCGCCCTTGACGCCGTGCCCGACCCCCTCACCGGCCTCATCGTCTATCGCGGTCGAGGCGGCAGCGCCGGCGCTTCGGAGCCGCGCCGGCCCCGCCCCATGATCGGCTCGGGCTCCGCAGCCCTGCCGATCCCCTGGGACCTGGGACTGGACGACCTCCTGACCTCGTTTCCACTGACCACCCCGGCGGCGATCCCAGCCCTGGTCGTCAACCGGCACTGAGCGCCGCTTCGGGGCCAGGTCATCTCCGACGCCCCTGACCGGCCGCCCTACGGTGCGGCCAGATCGACCAGGAGGGGGGCGTGGTCGGACGGTAGCTTGCCCTTCCGGGCGTTCCGGTCGACCAGGGCCCATTGCAGGCCACCAACGAGGATCTCCGAGATGATGATGAGGTCGATCCGCATACCCCGATGCTTGTGGAAGTCACCGCTGCGGTAGTCCCAGTAGGTGTAGAGCTCGTCCTCGGGGTACAGGGTCCGGAAGGCGTCGACCAGGTCGTCGCCCTCGAGGTCGGCCAGCGCCCGCCGCTCCGCCTCGCTGACGTGGGTGGAGCCAACGAACGCCAGGGGATCCCAGATGTCGCGATCGTCAGGGGCGATGTTGAAGTCGCCACAGATGGCCATCGGGGCGCCCCCCGCAGTGACGTCGGCGTGCTTGCGAAGAGCGCTCAACCAGCCCAGCTTGTAGGCGTAGTGCTCGGAGTCAAGGCTCCGACCGTTGGGGACGTAGACGCTGGAGACGCTGATACCTCCGCACCGGGCGGTGATCAGTCGGGTGTCGCGATCGGGCTCCAAGCCGACGGCGAAGCCGGACACGACGCCGTCGAGACCAACCCGGGAGGCAATGGCCACCCCGTTCCATCGGCCGCCGCCGTGATGAGCCGTCTCGTAACCGAGCGCCGAGAACGCCAGATGGGGGAACGCGGCATCGGCCAGCTTCGTCTCCTGCAGGCACAGCACGTCGGGGTGGGCGTAAGCCAACCATTCCTCCACGCGATCGAGGCGGGCCTTCAAGGAGTTGACGTTCCAACTGGCGATCCGCATCAGGCTGCCATGGTAAAGCCAACCGCCTCACGACCGCTCGTCGTCGCTCGACCCCCCGGCCTTGGTGGCGGCAACCTTCCTCGGGCGCTTGGGGGCCGGGGTACTGTCCTCTGCGGCTGGGGCGACAACCCTGTCTGCGGCCACCTTGCGGCCCGACGCCTTGCGGCCCGACGCCCTGGCCGCCGGCGCCTTCTTGATGGCCGCCTGGGCCGCCGGCGCCTTCCTCGTCGTCGTCTTGGCGGCCGGTGTCTTGGCGGCCGGTGTCTTGGCGGCTGGCGCATTCCTCGTCGTCTTGGCGGCCGGTGTCTTGGCGGTGCTCATCTTGGCCGGCGCCCCCTTTTTGGCTGACCCCTCTTTGGTCGGCGTCCGATTTGCCGGGGACATGTCGATGGATGCGGCCTTCGTCGCCGAATGCACGGCAACGACCTTCTTGGCCGGAGCCTTGGCGGACGACGCCCGCTTGGCTGGTCCCGTGCGGGCTGCCGACTTCTTCGGCGCAACGGTGGCCGCCTCGGAGGTATCCGCAGCGGCGACATTCTCCCCAGGCGGATCCGTGCCTCCTCCTCCGGGATCGGCCACCGCCGCCTTCTTTGCCAGGCGACGCCGTGCGGCCTTGGCAGGGGCCGGGACAGCTTCGGTCAGCCTCGATGGGGTCGCGGGGGGGGTCACATCATCAGTGGATGCCTCGACGCTCGGTGCGGTGGGTGCACCGGCCACGAAAGGAGGCTTGTCGAGCGCCGGTGTCCGCCGGGCAGTGGGTGCGGCCTTTCTCGCCCCAATCGCCGGGCGGTCCCCCCGATCCTCACCCTCCGCCAGCGGCGGTGCCACCGCCGGTCGGCGCCGGGCGACAGCCCTCTTGGCCGACGGCGCGGCACCCGATGTCCGACCTGGTGCCAACCCAACCTGGTCGGCGGCGAGGACTGGTTGGGTCTCGGCCTCGACGGTCTCGGCGGTCGGGGCGCCGGCCAGCTTGACGAAGCCGGGAAGCGCCAGTTCGATGCCCCGTCGGAGGGGATCGAGCGCCTGGATCACGAAGGTCTGAACGTCACCCCTGTTCAGCACCTCCCGGGCACTGCGGGGCGCAGGGTTGCCCATGGCTGACAACGGTACGTAGCAGCGGGCGCCGTCAGCGTCGATGAACGCCCCATGGGAGGAGAAGGACTCGACCGTACCGGTGACCTCGGAGCCGAGGGGGTGACCGGCGATGAAGGTGATGAACGCCAGAGGCTCGTTGATGGGGTCGGAGGGCGGCTCCCCATTCTTGCGTCGGCGGCGCTTCTTGGCCTCGCTGGGCTCGACCGCCTCCTCGGTGGCCGTTGCGATGGCGCGCTCCACCTTCTTGCCCCGGCCCCGGCCCCTCGAAGCGGCCAGATCGAGCCCGCTGGCCGACTCGTCGTCGGACTCGGCCCGCTTCTTGCGCTTGGCCTCTTTGACCGCCTCACGACTCTTGGGTCCCCGAACCGGGGTCCGGGGAGTGAAGATCCACCCCACTCCGGGCACGGGCTTGCCACCAATCAGGCGGTCGACCTCGAACAGCCACTCGTGCTCGCCGTGGAACTCCTGGAATGAGTCGTTGGAGAGCACAGTGGCACCGGTCTTGTCGGCGATCCGCAGCAAGAAGGCGTCTCCGCGGCCGATGGCCCCGGCCGGGGGGGAGACGACCTCACCGGCGCCCTCCGCCTCCTCGAAGGTGGCGACCTCGGCGGAGTCGATGCGGTGGGCGAAGGATGCGTCGACCACCACGGTCACGATGTCGTCGGGGAACTCACCGAGAAACTCCCTCACCGCCTGGTCCAGTTGGGCCAGGCTGGGCAGGCTGCGACCTTCGGTGGCGATGTTCGAGCCGTCGACGACGACGTGGCGTTGAGGCATGGCGGCTACGAGTCAAGCATCCCCCGCCTCCCAGGGGAGGGAGGCTTATACCCAGCCCACCGGCAAGGTAGCGAGATGTTGAGCCACCTGAACCGCAACGGCTGCGCCAATGACGGCACCGCGGCCTCGGCCGCACCCCTGCCCGGCCAGAGCGGCACCGACGTGCGGGCCATGCTCACCGACGCCCTCGGTGACCTGGCCGACCGGGTGGCCATCGACGCGATCCAATGCCCATCGACGACGTCGCCGCTCGACACGCCGTTGTCAGAGACCCTGGTCCGGGTGCGGCGCTCCGCTTCCCGGCACAGCGCTCATCCCATCGATGACTGTCGGAGCTACCGACGCTCGCTTCTTTCGCCGGCTGGGGGCCACCAGCTACGCCTTCGGGCTGCGCTGTGGGACTTCGGGGGCGTTCAGGCAGATAGCCCCTTTGACGCCTTCGCCCGCTACGAGTGCCAGCATGACCTGCCCGCCGTCAAGGTGGACGACCCTGACATCGCCCTGGCCGAGCTGGAAGCGACGATCGGCTCCATCCTGCGCTGAGGTCCGTCGGCCGTCAGCCCAGCGCTCGGCTCAGCAGATCGGCCTGTTCCAGGTCATGCATGGCGTGGCTCCCTGTGGCCGGCGAACCCGAGGCCGCCCGGCTCACCTGCTGGAACCCGAAGTCGTCGCCGACGAGGCGGGCCAGGCGATCCCTGACGAAGCTCCAGGCGCCCATGTTCTCCGGCTCCTCCTGCAGCCACACGACCTCGGTGGCATCCTCGTAAGCGGCCAGGGCCTCGGCGATCTGGTCCTCGGGCCAGGGGTGGAGCTGTTCGACGCGGACGATGGCCACGTCGTGGCGCCCGGCCTTGTCCCGGGCCACGGTGGCGTCGATGGCCACCTTGCCGGTGGCCAGGACCACCCGGCGAACCCCGCCACGCTCGACCAGTCCGGCGTCATCGAGAACCTCCCGGAAGTGACCGGTGGCGAACTCCTCAGCCCGGCTGTACGCCTCTCGGCCCCGCAGGTAGCGCTTCGGGGTGAACAGCACGAGGGGTTTGCGGTTGGCCCGGTGCAGCTGACGACGCAGGACGTGAAACAGCTGAGCGGCCGAGGTCACGTCGGCCACCTGGATGTTGTCCTCGGCACAAAGGTCCAAGAAGCGCTCGATGCGCGCCGAGGAGTGTTCGGCCCCCTGGCCTTCGTAGCCGTGGGGCAGGAGCAGTACCAGCCCGGAGGTCTGCGACCATTTGATCTCTGCCGCGGCAACGAACTGGTCGATGATGATCTGGGCGCCGTTGACGAAGTCACCGAACTGCGCCTCCCACGCCACCAGAGCGTCGCGCTGCACCAGGGAGTAGCCGTACTCGAAGCCGAGGGCGGCGTACTCCGACAGGAGCGAGTCGTAGATGGAGAAACGACCCACGGTCCCTGCTCTGCGCTGGTCGCCCTCCGAGGGCGAGGTGGCGGCCGACTGGCCGAGATGCTCTAGCGGCACCCATTCCTGCCCGGTCCGGTAGTCGACCAGGGCGGCGTTGCGGTGGCCGAAGGTTCCCCGGCGCGTGTCCTGGCCGCTCACCCGCACGTCATGGCCCTCGAGCACCAAGGTGCCGTAGGCCAACGCCTCGCCGAGGGCCCAGTCGGCCTGGCCCTCGGCCCACAGCTGAGCCCGGTTGTCGAACACCTTGACCAGCTTCGGGTGCACGGTGAAGCCCTCCGGGGAGCTCGACAAGCGGTCGACCACCCGCTGCAGGACGGCCGGGCTGACGCCGGTCTCGATGGGAGGCAGCACCGGTGCAGGCTCGGGCGGGGGGGGAAGCTCGGTGGCCCTCGGGGGTGCTGATGCCCGGGTCTGGTCGAGCGCCGCCTGCAGGCGGGCCGAGAAGTCCTTGAGGACGTCCTCGGCCTCATCGAGGGTGATGTCGCCGCGACGTACCAGCGCCTCGGTGTAGAGCTTGCGGACGCTGCGATGCTCTTTGATGAGCTGATAGAGGAGCGGCTGGGTCAGGCTCGGGTCGTCCTGCTCGTTGTGACCGAAGCGCCGGTAGCAGACCATGTCGATGACGACGTCTTTGTGGAAGGTCTGCCGGAAGGCGAAAGCCAACCGCCCGACCCGTACGCACGCCTCGGGGTCGTCACCGTTGACGTGGAAGATGGGGGCCTGGACGATCTTGGCCACGTCGGACGCGTAGATGGACGAGCGTGCCGATTCTGGATTGGTGGTGAAACCCAGCTGGTTGTTGATGACGAGGTGGATGCTTCCACCGGTCTCGTAGCCGGGAAGGGCCGACATGTTCAGGGTCTCGGCCACCACGCCCTGGCCGGCGAAGGCGGCGTCGCCGTGGATCAACAGGGGCAGCACCGGGCGCACCTTGGTCGATCCCCCACCGTCGATTTGGTCCTGGCGGGCCCGGGCCATCCCCTCGACGACGGGGTCGACCGCTTCGAGGTGGGAGGGATTGGACGACAGCACCACGTCAAGAGGTTTGCGCGAGTGGCCGGTGAAGGTCCCCCGGAAACCCTTGTGATACTTCACGTCGCCGGAGCCCTGCACGGTGCCGGGGTCGATGTTGCCCTCGAACTCGGAGAACAGGTCCCGGTACGTCTTGCCCACGATGTTGATGAGCATGTTCAGCCGGCCCCGATGGGCCATGCCGATGACGGCCTGCTCCTGGCCGGTCTGGGCGGCGGCGTCGAGCATGGCATCTACGAGCGGTATGGCCGCCTCGCCACCCTCGAGGCCGAAGCGCTTCTGGCCGATGTACTTGGTGTTGAGGAACTGCTC
>JALZAH010000053.1 GCA_030948425.1 Actinomycetota bacterium | reverse complement strand
GATCTCGGTCGCCAGGTGCTGTTCCTCTACGAGAACGGGACGCTGTTGAAGACGCTGCCGGTCTCCACCGGTTCGGGTGAGGAGTTCTGCTCGGAAGGATCGTGCCGCACCGCCGTCACCAACGAGGGCGAGTTCAAGATCTACCGCCAGGTCCAGGGGTGGGACTCCGGTCCGTTGGGCGACCTCTACAACCCTCAGTACTTCGACGGTGGCATCGCCATCCACGGTTCCACATCGGTGCCACAGGCGCCCGCTTCCCACGGCTGCGTACGGATCCCGATGCACGCAGCGGAATGGTTCCCCGAACACGTGTCACTCGGCACACCTGTGTACGTAGTGGCCGGGGGACAGACCGAAGCCGTGCCTCGACCGACGGCCTCGACGTCTCCGCCGGCTGCCGCAGCCACGCCTGCACCCGCGGCCACGCCAGCCCCCTCCCCCCTCGCCGTTCTCCTCGCCGCGCTACTTGGTCAGCGCTGACGTTCCCGACGCTCGATCTGAACCCGCCTGGGATTCCCCGGAGGCGCCCACCCTGGGAAGTCATTGGTGCGGTGGCCCTCGCGGGTCGGTTCTACCGAGCCGGGGCGGCCGCTCCGAACCAGGCCGCAAGTGCTCGGGGCAGCTCTGGGTCGGTGAGGTCTCCTGCCCAGGCGACATGTCCGTCGGGCCGGATCAACACGGCCGGGGGAGCAGCGATCTCGCCGAGCACCGGCAACTCCCACACGCCAACGTGGCTGGCGTCGACCAACCGGACTCGATCCGCCCAAGGAGAGATGTCGAAACCGCCGGGTTCACCGAGGTTGAGGAGCACGGGCCGGGCGTCGTGCAGCAGGGCGAAGATGCGCGTGGGACCGTCGGCGGTGTGCACGTCGAGGTCGGGCATGCGCCGCCCGCGCAGCGGGTGTCCGTCACCGAGGTCGTAGTGGATGTCGAGACCGGAGAGCATGGCGGCGATGCGCCGGCGCGGCTCGTCCATGCTCAGCAGGTCGGTCATGATGTCGCGGAGGGCCTGGTGACGGTCGTCGGTACTGCTGAGCGCGACCATCGCCATGGTGTTGTGCAACACCCGGGCACCGACGGGATGCCGTTCGACATGGTAGGTGTCAAGGAGGCTCTCGGGCGATGTCTGGTTGACCACCTGGGCCAGCTTCCATCCCAGGTTCACGGCATCCTGCACGCCGGTGTTGAGGCCCTGGCCGCCCTGCGGGGGATGCACATGGGCGGCGTCGCCGGCCAGCAGCACGCGGCCATGGCGGTAGGAGGTTGCCTGCCGCGTCATGTCAGTGAACCGGGAGATCCAGTTGGCGCGGTGAAGCCCGTAGTCCCTGCCGTACACGCTGACCAGTGCTTGGCGAAGCTCGTCGATGCTCGGGTCGCCGGTGTGTTCGAGGTGTCGTTCTCTGAGTACGACCCCAATCGGCTCCCCTTCTCCCCTCCGACCGAGGGCATGGGTGCCGACGCTGTCGCGACGGAAGCCGAGCTCCGGCTCCTCGTCCATCTCGACCTCGGCGATCATCCAGCTGGCCGAGGGATCCAACCCGGCGAAGTCGATGCCGGCGGCCTTGCGGATCAGGCTGCGTCCGCCGTCGCAGCCGACGAGATACTCCGCTCGGATCGACGAGTCGCCGGACAGCTCGACATCGACGCCGGTGTCGTCCTGAGCGAAGCCCACCACCTCGTGGCCACGAAGGATCGGCACCCCGAGCTCCGCGACCCAGTCAGCCAGGATGGGCTCGAAGTGGCTCTGCCAGAGCGCAAGCCCATAGTTGTGGCGGGTGGGGAAGTCGCTGATGTCCAAGGGGATCAGGGCGAAACCCTGAACCTGCATGACTTTCCCCGCCGAGAGGAACCGTTCCGCGACGCCACGCTGGTCGAGCACTTCGATGGTGCGGGAGTGCAGCCCGCCGGCTCGCGATCCGTCGAGATCCTGATTGGTGCGTCGTTCGACGATGACGACGTCGACCCCCGCCAACGCCAGCTCGGCCGCCAGCATCAGCCCGGTCGGTCCGCCTCCTGCGATCACCACCGCATGCTCGGTCATCACCATTCCACGACTCCTGGCTTCATGGGTTCTGGCCGTGATCGGCTCAGCGGACGAGTCATGGTCAGCACGTTTGGGTCGTTTGCGGCAAGCCCCCTGCCTCGCGATATATTGCTAATGGCGGCGGAGATCCACGTTCGACGATGCGGGCGAGTTGACCGGGTCCCCACTTCGGCAATGCCGAGTGACGAAGCGGCGAAGGCGCCGGCCAGCTTCGGAGAACCCAACAACGGACCACGCGCAGCTGCTCGCCGCGACGATGCTGACCGAGAACGGGCGGTTGTGGACCCGAGACCGTCGGCTGCGCGTCGCGGCCAATCACCTGGGGGTGCTCTACGCGGACGAACCGAGCTGAGTGACGGCAGCCTGACCCCCTTGCGGGCCAGCGGTCGGTTGCCCGCCCGGACCGCTCGCGGTCGTGCCCAAGCCCCCTCCTCGCGCGTGTGCCGGGCCGCGCTAGATGCGGGTGACTCCCTGGGCGGCCAGGAAGAGGCCGACGGCCACGATCACCGTGGCCGTGACCGCCGGCATGGCCCGGGCCAGACCGGCCAGACGACTTGGCCGCGACGACGTGGCCGTAGCTGCCGCCGCCCTGCGGTCGAGCACACGGCGGGCCCGCACCAGGATCAGCCCCGCGGCGGTGAGGGTGAGGGCCATGCCCACGCCGTAACCGATGACCAGGACCACGCCGAACCAGGCCCGCTTCAAGGCGATGGCGCCCAGGAGGACCACCAGCGCCGACGGGCTGGGCACCATGCCACCGGCCACGCCCATGGCCACGAGCGTCCGGCGCGACATCGGCCCGTCGGGCGTGTTGGCCGCGTCGGGAGCGGGACCGTGGGAGTGGGGGCGGCCCAGGCCATGAGAATGCTCGTGCTCGTGGGAGTGGCCGTGCTCCTGGGAATGGGAGTGGCCGTGGCAACGGCGGCCCCGGAACGCCCGACGCATCAGGTTGAGCCCGACAGCGGCCAGCATGGCGCCACTGACGAGTCCGAGCCACGGGTAGATGGCCTCGGAGGCCAGGGTGGTGGACGCCGACAGGACCAAGCCGAGGACGAGCACGCCGATGGTGTGGGTGGTGGTCACGGTGAGGGCGATGATCCCGGCCTGGCGCAACGAGCCCCGCTGGCCCACCAGATAGGCGGCCATGACCGTCTTGCCGT
>JALZAH010000004.1 GCA_030948425.1 Actinomycetota bacterium | reverse complement strand
AGCGTCGGGGAGCTGGCCGGCGATTCGCAGGTCACGCCCGGGGCGGTGACCAACCGGGTGGGACGGCTCGAGGAGCGGGGCCTGGTCCGTCGCGACGTCGATCCCGCCGATCGCCGCCAGGTCATCGTCAGCCTTACCGAAGAGGGACTGGCCCGCGCCGATCAGATGATCGCCACCAAGATCTCCGCCGACCAGCGGGCCTTCGGATCCCTCGACCGCCCGACCCAGCAGCGCCTGCTCGCCGATCTGCGCACCCTGCTGATCAACCTCGAAGCCGACGCCGAGGACGGCCACGGGTCCCGGAGCCGCCCGAGCTGAATGGCCGGGCGGGACCGGTGCCGGCGTGCCTGGAGGCCGCCGCAGGCTGTCAGGATGGGGCGATGGTCGCCGACGGGTACCTGGTGGGTCGAGGCATCGCCGACATCACCGGGGAGGCGGTGGAGGTGGAGCTCCTGGGCTACGGCAAAGCCGATCAGGTGGCCACCGGGATTCACACCAGGCTGCGATCGAGAGCGTTCGTCATCGCCGACGCTGGCACCGCCCGGCGCATGGTCCTGGTGGTCAATGACCTCCCGATGATCTTCGACAGCGTCCACCGGGAGGTGCTGGCCCGTCTGGCCGCCCGTTACGGCGACGTCTACACCGAAACCAACGTGACCCTGACGGCCACCCACACCCACTGCGGACCGGGAGGCTATTCCCATCACCTCCTCTACATCCTGAGCGGGTACCACCCGAAGACGTTCGCCGCCATCGTCGAGGGCATCGTCGAGGCCGTGGGGCGGGCCCACGACGACCTGGCCCCGGCCACCCTCAGCCTGGCCCGGGGGGAGCTCACCGACGCCAGCGTCAACCGGTCGCGCGCCGCGTTCGATCGAAACCCCGCCGAGGAGAGGGCCTTCTTCCCCGACGCCGTCGATCCCCAGACGACCCTGCTGCGCATCGAGCGCCACGGGCGGACGGTGGGGGCCATCAACTTCTTCGCTACCCACGGCACGTCCATGACCAACCGCAACACCTTGATCAGCGGGGACAACAAGGGGTACGCCGCCTACCACTGGGAACGCCTGGTCGAAGGGGTCGACTATCGGGGTGACGGAGTGCCGCCGTTGGTTGCTGCCTTCGCCCAGACGAACACCGGGGACATGTCGCCCAACCTCAACCAGGCCCCCGGATCGGGGCCCACCGGTGACGAGTTCGACAACACCCGCATCATCGGTCACCGCCAGTACCGAGCGGCCGCCGGCCTGGTCGGGCCGACCATCGTCGGCGGCCTCGATCACCGGACCACGTGGATCGACCTGGCCAACACCACGGTGGCCCCGGAGTTCACCGGCGACGGGTGGCCGCATCGCACGGCCCGCCCGGCGGCGGGGGCGGCAGCGTTCGCGGGGACCGACGAGGGGCCGGGGTTCAGGGGTTTCCGCCAGGGCGTCGGCCAGAACCCGCTGTGCGAGGCCATCTCCCAGCGGCTCCTCTACCGCCTCTCGGGCCGGCTTCGAGACGCCCATGACCCCAAGGCGGTGGCCCTTCCTGGCAGCCCCCTCAACCGTCGCACCATCCCCCTGGTTCAAGAACACGTCCCCGTGCAACTCATCCGCATCGGTCCCCTGCATCTCCTGGCCGTCCCTGGCGAGGTCACCATCGTGGCCGGCCTGCGCCTGCGCCGAGCGGTGGCGGCCATCGTCGGCGCCGAGGTCGGCGACGTCCTCGTCGCCGGCTACGCCAACGCCTACATCCACTACATCACCACCCCCGAGGAATACGACGCCCAGCGCTACGAGGGCGGCAGCACCCTGTTCGGCCGCTGGGAGCTGGGGGCGTTCCTGCAGGCCGCCACCACGCTGGCCCGGGCCCTGAGCGACGGGACGCCATGTTCCCCCGGGGTGGCCGCCCCCGACCTGTCGCAGCGGTGGCGGCGCACCCGGCGCCGGTCGATCGCAGATGAGGCACCGCCGGGCCATGCGTTCGGCGACGTGGTGGTCGCCCCCCGATGTCGCTACCGGAGCGGGGAGCAAATCCTGGTGGCGTTCGTGGGGGCACATCCGGGCAATGATCTGCGCCGGGGCGGCACCTTCGTCGAGGTCCAGCGCGCCGAGGACGACCGGTGGCGCACGGTGGCCGACGACGGCGACTGGTCGACGAAGTTCCGCTGGGCCCGGACCACCCGCCGGCGCTCCCAGGTCACCGTCACCTGGGACATCCCCCCGGCCACCCCACCCGGTCACTACCGCATCCGCTATCACGGCGACGTCGCCGAGCGTCACCGTCGCCCAGCACCCTTCGTCGGCGTCAGCCCACCCTTCGAGGTCACCCCCGGGGGTTGACGCCCGGTGACGGCGACCGGGAGCGGCCGGACTACCAGCCCATGGTGCCGGGGTCGCCCTTGAAAGGGCCCACCACCCACGACGTCACCCAACCCCCGTAGAACCCGCCGGGCTGCGGTGTCGCCGCCTCTCCGCCCACCTCGCAGAGTTCCATGGCCGGGGCGTAGAAGGCGACATGGTCGACCAGGTCCATGAAGCCGGGCGTGGGATCAGGGTAGGACCAGGCGGCCGCCGGGGCCAGGGCGTCGCCGGCCCGGACGTTCCAGTACCGGGCCAGACCCTTCCACTCGCAGAAGCTCGACCCGGTGGCTTCCTCCAGGGCCCCCGAGGCGATGTCGGCGGGCGGCAGGTAGTAGGTGGGCGGGTGGCTGGTCTCGAGGACCCGGTAGGCGGCGGTGGTGTCGGCGACGACCACGCCGGCCAGCACCACCCGGATGCGGCGAGGCTCGGCCTCCAGACGGGGCGGGCGGGGGTAGTCCCACACCGACTCCTGGCCGGGGCCGGGAGGCGCGGGGGACCCGGGACGGGGTTGGCCGAACGGTCGCATGCGCCCAGCATGGTCGCCGCCGACCAGCAACCCCAACCCGGCAGCAAGACAGCAGTGGCGCATGAACCGTGCTGCTGGCCGCAGTAGCAATCAACAAGGCGGGCGAGTAGTTACGCGAGGGCGTCGGCGTATGGCGGGGACGGCGATGCACTGCCAGCTGATGACGGGTCGCCGGGATGGTCATGTGCCGTAAGCCCGGCCTGCACGCCCAGAAGAGTGCAGAGGCACCCTGCCGGGCGGCGCCGGCCACCGGAGACTCGGCCGGGATCGGTGAACGACGGGGAACCCTCCCCATGGTCGAGCGACCAAGGGTGCAGTACCGTTCAACCGTGACGAACAGGCGGCGTCAGGTGGTGGCCACCATGGCAATAGCCGCTCTGGTCTGCGGTCTGGTGACGGTGGCCACGCTCACCGGTACCCGGGAGCGAGCGTCGGCGGTGCAGTTGTTGTCCGGTGACGCATGGCTGGCCAATCGGTTGGCGGGGACGGTGACCCATGTCAACGGGTACACCAAGAGGGCGGATCCGGCGGTGCGGGTGGGCTCTCCCGGCGATCCCTTCACCGTCGTGCAGCGTCCCGACGGCGCCTACATGCTCGACACCAGGACAGGCGAGTTGACCAGGGTGGGCGACGACGGCCTGGGGGTGAGGGTCAGCTCTCAGGTGCCGGGGTCACCGTCGGCGTTGCGGGTCATCTCCATGGGGGCGGTGACCTGGGTCATCGACACGTCGTCGGGGATCGTGCAACGACTCAACCCGGGATCGCTGGCCCCGACGGGCATCCAGATCCCGTTGGGGGGTCCGGTCGGCTCGACGGTGATCGACGCCTCAGGGGACCTGTGGGCGGCCCGGCCCGGCGGGGGCGTCGTCGACCAGGTCAGCTCCTCGGACGGCTCGGTCCACCAGGTCCGGGTGGGCCAGGCCGGTGATCTGGTCCAACTGGTCGTCACCTCGGCAGGGACGTGGGCCGTTGATCCTCAAGCGGGCGATGTTTTTTCTCTCACCAACCCGAGTGCCGCCCCGTTGCGGATACCCCAGACGGGGCAACAGGTCCCCCAGCCGGTGGTGGCCTCGACTCCCGCCGTCCCGGACGTGGCGGTGGTGTCGGGGGCGGCGCTGAGCGACGTCAACACGGCCACCGGTGTGTCGTCGTCGGTGACCGGCGCCCGGTACGCGGCGGCCACCCAGGCGGTGATCGCCAACGGCCGGGTGTACCTGCTCGACGGGGCATCGCAGCAGATCGACATCGTGGGCCTCGGTCCGCTTCGCCCCGTCGGTTCGGTGGCGGTGCCTGCCGGCTCTGACCAGTTGCTGGCCCACGACAACCTGGTGTTCGTCAACGACGACGGCTCACCGGCGGCCGCCGTGGTCGACGCCGCCGGTCAGGTGACCGACATCTCCAAGTATCAGGTGGCACCGACCATGAACGGTCCCTCCCCCCGGGCCGCCCCGGGCGGCAACGCAGCGCCGGCCCCGAACGCTCTCCCGGTGCCCGGGCCC
>JALZAH010000626.1 GCA_030948425.1 Actinomycetota bacterium | reverse complement strand
CTCCGAGGGCGGTCGAGGTGCCGGCCAGGCCGTTGGCCGCCTCGTTGAGCGTCCCGTCTCCGCCCAGCACCACGACGACATCGACGCCCTCAGAGGCCGCCCCCTGGGCCAGACGGGTGGCGTGGCCCCGACGACTGGTTTCGGCCACCGTGACGTGGTGATCGGCGGCCAGGGCCCTGTGGATGACGACGCGCGATCGGGCGGTGACCGATGATGCCGAGGCGTTGACCACGAGGAGGAGGCGCACGGTGGCCGGGTACGCCGTTCAGGGCGTGGAGTCGGCGGCGGCCCGCAGTTGGGCGACGCTTCGACCGAGCAGGCGTGACACGTGCATCTGTGAGATGCCAAGTCGGCTAGCGATCTCCGACTGGGTCAGGCCCTCGAAGAAGCGCAGGTGCAGGATCGTCTGCTCCCGCTGGGGCAGGGTGGACAGCAGGGGGGAGAGGGTGGCCCGTTGCTCGGCGCCGGCCAACTCGGGGTCCTCGGTGCCCAACCTGGACAGCAGCGTCTCGCCCTCGCCGTCACCGCCAGTGGGGGCGTCGAGTGATGCGAAGCGGTAGGCCTGGCCGGCTTCGAGGGCCTCGAGGACCTCCTCTTCGGAGACCTGGACCTCGGCGGCCAGTTCGGCGATGGTCGGGGAGCGCCCCAGCTCTTGGCCGAGCGTGGCCACCACCTTGCCCAGCCGCAGGTACAGCTCCTGCATCCGTCGCGGAGCGCGGATGGCCCATCCCCGGTCACGGAAGTGTCGTTTGAGCTCTCCAACGATGGTGTGGGTGGCGTAGGTGGAGAACTCCACACCGCGCTCGGGGTCGAAACGGCCCACCGCCTTGAGCAGGCCGAGGGAGGCCACCTGGACCAGATCGTCGAGGGGCTCGCCACGGTTGGCGAAGCGGCGGGCCAGGTACTCAGCCAGACCGAGATGGGCGGCCACCAACTCGTCGCGCAGGCCGGTGTCGCCCGTGTCTGCGAACTGGACGAACTTGCGACGCAACTGTTCGCGCTGGCCCGGATCAAAGCTCATGGGTGCACCACCAGTGGATCGCTCATGAGCTCACGACCGCGCGACCGCCCTGGATCTCGAGCTCATGAGGTCTCGTCCGTGCCGTTGAGCATGGCCCGGCGAGGTGACTGCGCCCTTTTGACCATACGGAAGCGTGGGCCGGTCGGACCGGTCTCCAGACTGTGCTCGTCGACCAGGGCGGAGAGCATGACCTCGGAGAGCTCGGAGAGGGCGACAGGCTTGGTGTCCTCACCGAAGTCACCTTCACCTTCGATGATCAGGCGTTCGGGGGCCAGGTCGTAGCGGATCTCGACCATCCCGGGGCGACCCTCCGGGCCGGTGAGCCCGTAGCACAACTCGTCAATGGCCAGGCGTAGATCCTCGACCTCGTCGAAGCTGAACCCGAGCCGGCTGGCCAGCCCGGCGGCAGTGACGCGCGCCAGTCGGAGGAGCTCCGGCCTGGCGGGTACCACCAGTCGTACCTCATCCTTGGATGCCACTGGCGGCTCCGCTCCTTGTCGTCGACCTCTTCGTCCCCCGTCGAGCCGGTGTCGAAGGCCATGCACCGCTCAGTTTTTCCAGGGAGGCAAAGCTACCACCACCCTCACGCCTTGCGATCCTTCTCCCTCGGTGGCTGGCCCCGTGGTGACCGGAGTGGTGAGATGAAGTCCTGGCGGGGGATAATCTTCGCCATGAACGTTGTCGTCTGCGTCAAGCAGATCCCCGACCCAGCCAATCCTGGAAAGCTGGGCCCTGACCACACCCTGGTCCGGGAGGGCAAGCTGATCCTTGACGACTCGGACTCCTACGGGGTCGAGATGGCTCTGCAGCTGGCCGACGCCTCCAGCGGGGGCGAGGTCACGCTGGTGTCAATGGCGCCGGGTGGGGAGACCAGTGGCCTGCGCACGGCCCTGGCCATGGGCGCAGCCAAGGCCATCTTGGTGAGCGACGACGCCCTGGCCGGCTCCGACTCCCTCAGCACCGCCAAGGTGCTGGCGGCTGCCATCAAGCGAGCCGAGCCCGACCTGATCATCGCCGCCACCGAATCCACCGACGGCTACACCGGGACGACGCCGGTGCAGGTGGCCGAGCTCCTGGGCCTCCCGTCGGTCAGCTTCTCCAAGCAGGTGGAGGTCACCGACGGCACCGTCAAGGTGCAGCGTCAGACGGAGACGGGCTACGACGAGGTCGAGGTGGGCCTGCCTGCTCTCATCACCGTGACCGCCGGCGTGGTCGAGCCCCGCTATCCCTCGTTCAAGGGGATCATGGCTGCCAAGGGCAAGCCCGTCGAAAGCCTCACCATCGCTGATCTGGGTCTCGAAGCCTCCGAGGTGGGAGCCGCCGGCTCCCGCCAGGAGATCACCTCGGTCACCCCGGCCGAGGATCGCCAAGCCGGCGAGATCGTCGTCGATGAGGGTGACGCCCACGAGAAGATCGTGGCTTTCCTCGAGCAGCTGAAGGTCATCTGAGTCCTGGCCGTCGTCCTCCGGATCGACCCACCCAGCTCCCCGACGGCCCGGCCACCTCACTCCGTTCGAACGAACGAGCACATCAACACCAACAGGAAGGTCCGACCATCATGGCCGTAGACAAGATCTGGGTGATCCTCGATCGCCAGGAGAACGCCATCGTTCCCCTGAGCCTCGAGATGCTCACCAAGGCCCGGGAGCTGGCCGGTACGGTCGAGGGCATCACCTGGGGTGACGCCGATGCCATCGCCGAGACTGCCGGCAGGTACGGCGCCACCACCATCTACAACGTCGGCGACCTCGCTGGCGGACTGCCGGGGCCGGCCGTGGCCGGGGCCATCGCCGCCCAGGTGAGCTCGGGCAACGGGCCTGACGCCATCCTGGCTCCCCACAACTATGACGGACGGGATATCTCCGCCCGTCTCAGCGCCAAGATCGACCGGCCGGTGCTCACCAACGTGGTCGGCTTGGCCGACGACGATGGCCTGGTCGCTGAGACCAGCCTCTTCGGCGGTACCGAGATCGCCAAGTCCTCCTTCACCGCCGAGGGCCCGGGCATCTTCGTGGTCAAGAGCAAGTCCTTCGCCGCCGAGCCCGGCGACGGCGGCCCGGCGACGGTGACCACGTGGGAGGTCGGGGATCTGGGCACCACGGCCGGCGCCAAGATCGTCGATCGTCACGTCGAGGAGAGCGAGGGCCCCAAGCTCGACGAGGCTCCCGTCGTCGTCTCCGGCGGGCGAGGGCTCGGCCAGGCGGACCAGTACCCCCTCATCGAGCAGCTGGCCAAGCTTCTCCACGGGGCGGCCGGTGCATCCCGGGCCATCGTCGACGCTGGGTGGGTGCCCTACTCCCACCAGGTCGGCCAGACCGGCAAGACGGTCAAGCCGACCGTGTACATCGCCGCCGGCATCTCCGGTGCCACCCAGCACATGGTGGGCATGAAGGGAGCCAAGAACATCGTGGCCATCAACAAGGACCAGGAGGCCCCCATCTTCTCCATCTCCGACCTGGGCATCGTGGGTGACGTCCACAAGGTGCTGCCCAAGCTCATCGAAGCCCTCCAGGCTCGATCCTGATCCCTCGCTCGTCGGTGACCCTCTCTCCGACCGACGTCTGAGGTTCCGCGGGTGCGTGCTCCGTGGACCGGCGGCGATGACGACCGCTATCGGGGCGTGTGGTCGAACTGGTCGGGGACGGCGACATGCCACCCGGCCTCCGTGGAGTGGCCGGTGACCACCGCAGACATGGCCCGGGTGGTGCGCACCGCCCGGCGACGGGGCCAGCGGGTCAAGGCCGTCGGCTCCGGCCATTCATTTACCCCCATCGCTGCCACCGACGGCGTGCAGGTCCGCCTCGGCCGTCACCGCCGGATCCTCGACATCGATCGTGAGCGGGCCACCGTCACGGCCGAAGCCGGGGTCCGCCTGCGCAGCTTGGCCGAGACCCTGGCCGCCCGAGGTCTGGCGTTGAGCAACCTCGGTGACGTCGCCGTGCAGAGCCTGGCCGGCGCCATCCCCACCGGCACCCATGGCACCGGGGCACGCTACGGCGGCCTGGCCACCCAGGTCCTCGCTCTGGAGCTGGTCCTGGCCGACGGGTCGGTGGTGAACACCTCGCCGGAGGAGGAGCCCGAGCTCTTCGATGCTGCCCGCCTGGGACTGGGGGCACTGGGTCTCATCTCCACGGTGACCCTGCAGTGCGTGCCTGCCTTCGACCTCCACGCTATCGAGGACCGAGCCGACCTGGACTCGGTCCTCACCTCTCTGGACGACAATGTCGCCGCCCACGATCACTACGAGTGGTTTTGGGTCCCGCACACCCGACGGGTCAGGACCAAGGTCAACGACCGGACGGATCAGCCCCCCGGCGGCCGGGGTCGGGTCAGGGAATGGTGGGAGCGCATGGTCCTCGAGAACGTGGTGTTCGGGGCCCTCTGCCGAGCAGACCGACTCATCCCCGCCCTCACCCACCGGCTGGCTCCGGTGGTCGCTTCCGGTGGTCGCCGCGAATGGGTCGAACGCAGCGACCGGGTCTTCACCAGCCCTCGCCGGGTCCACTTTGTGGAGATGGAGTATGCCCTGCCTCGGGATCGGCTCCGCGGGGTGATCGACGCCCTCTATGACGTGGTCGATGACCTGGACGTGGCCTTTCCCGTTGAGGTCCGATTCGCCGCGGCCGACGATGTTGCCCTGTCCACCGCCCATGGGCGGGCCTCGGCCTACGTCGCCGTGCACCAGTACCGAGGGATGGCCTACCGGGCGTGGTTCGAGGCGGCTGAGGCCATCTTCATCGAGGCCGAGGGCCGGCCCCACTGGGGAAAGATGCACACCCGCGACGCCGCCTCGCTGGCTTCGCTGTACCCGAAGTGGGAGGCCTTTGGCGCCGTGCGACGCACGGTCGACCCCGACGGGCTGTGGTCAAACGCCTACCTGGACCGTGTGCTTGGCCCCGTCGGATAGCGGTCGGTCAAAGAACCGCAAAGTTTTCTCGGAGCCGTGGTCGGGCCGGGCCCCCGTGGTGCCATCGTGGAGCGTGCGAGTACTGCTGGTCGAAGACGATGACGCCATCGCTGAGCCTTTGGTGGAGGGTCTGCAACGGGAGGGCTTCGAGGTCACCTGGGTGGAGACGGGAGCAGCGGCGCTGGCTGCGCCTCTGCCCGACATCGTGTTGCTCGACCTCGGTCTGCCCGACATGGACGGCTTCGCCGTGTGCCATGAGCTCCGGCAACGCTCCTCGGTGCCCATCGTGGCCGTCACCGCTCGCGGAGCCGAAGTCAACCGGGTGGTGGGACTGGATCTGGGGGCGGACGACTACATCGTCAAGCCGTTCGGCTTCCGCGAGCTGGCCGCTCGCATGCGCGCCGTGCTGCGCCGCACGTCGCCGCCGTCGACCTCGGCCCCCGAGGCCACCCAGGTCCTCGGCGGGTTGACCATCGACCGCCGGAGCCGCCGGGTCACGGTGGAGGGGACCGAGTGCGCCCTCACTCCCAAGGAGTACGAGCTGCTGGCGTTGATCGCAAGGGATCCCGGCGCAGTCGTCACCCGTCAGGAGATCCTCGAGCAGGTCTGGGATCCGCATTGGTACGGACCGACCAAGACCCTCGATGTGCATGTCGCATCCCTGCGGCGCAAGCTCGGACACCCGGAGTGGGTGGAGACGGTGCGGAGGGTCGGGTTCCGCCTTGGGCTCGGCACCCCGGGCGCCCCCGGCGCCCCCGGCGCCCTCGACGCCGAGGAGGCCCAAGCGTGACCCGGCGCCTGCTCCTGTCGTACCTGGCGCTGGCCTTGATGGTTCTGGTCGTCCTCGAGGTGCCCCTGGCCCTGCTCGGCGCCCGCCACGAACGGGACCTGGCGACCAGTCAGGGTCAGAAGATCGCCACCGGCCTGGCCATCGCCGCCGGCGAGGACTTCGAGCACGGCCGTCAGACCGACCTCGACACCCTGGCCCTGCACTACCGGCAGGCCACAGGTGGCGAGGTGGCGATCGTGGGCGCGAGCGGGCATGTGGTGGTCAGCTCCGACAGCGACCATGACGCCGACACCGACGGCCCTGCCGCCCCCCTGGTTCGCGCCGCTCTAAGCGGCGGCTTGGGATCGGCGATCATCAGCGACGAAGGTGAACCCTACGTGGTCGCCGCCGCCCCCATCGGCGGCCCTGCGAGCCGCACCGGGGCGGTGCTGCTGGCGATCTCCGCCCAGGCCACCACGAATCGCGTTCACTTGCTGTGGACGGCGCTGGGCGGTTTTGCCCTGCTCGTCCTGGTGGCCGCTCTGGCCGTCGGCCGGTGGATGACCGGTGCCCTGTCGCGACCTCTCGAACGGCTCGGACGGGTCGTCAGTGCCCTCGACGAGACCAACCTCGGGGTCCGGGCCAAGGTGGACGACGGACCGGCAGAGGTTCAGGCGCTTGCTCTGCAGTTCAACCAGATGGCCAATCGGCTGACCGAACTGGTCAAGGCCCAGGGCCGCTTCGTGGCCGACGCCTCCCACCAGCTGCGCTCACCGCTCACCGCCCTGCGGCTGCGCATCGAAAACCTTGAGGCCCAGGTGCCGGCGGCGGACGGCCGGGCGTTGGCGGCCATCGGCAACGAGGTTCAGCGCCTGTCCCGGCTGGTGGACGGATTGATCACCCTGGGCCACGCCGACGCCGTCGCCCCGGAGCGCGTGGTCGTCGACGTCGACCACGTCATCGAGGAGCGCTGCGGGGCGTGGGCGGCGCTGGCCCAGGAGCGCCGGATCGTCCTCGCTCCACCTCCCGAAGGCAACGAGGGCCGCTCGGCGACCCTGGTAC
>JALZAH010000625.1 GCA_030948425.1 Actinomycetota bacterium | reverse complement strand
CTGTGACGTTTGCTGTTGAGGGCACGTCCTACGAATGCGAGCTGTGCGAGCCTCACCTCGCCGAGTTCCGCGAAGCGATGGAGGTCTGGTCCTCCCACTCAAGGACGGCGCGGACGGCCAGAGCCTCCCAGGGTGCCTCCTCGCGGGCCGGTCGACGCCGCACCTTGACCAACGGCGCACCCTCACCCTCCGAGGTACGTGAGTGGGCCCGGTCACAAGGCCTGGAAGTCAGCACCCGGGGCCGAGTTCCCGCCGAGCTGCTCGCCGCCTTCGAGGCCGCCCACTAGCCAGGATCGCTCCATCTGGACCTGACCGGAGGGCCGGCCACCCCTCCGACACGACCGATCTTAGTCGATCTGTTGATAAGGTCGATAAGGCAGCGTAAGGTGTGTTGACGTGGACGAGTAGAGCAACCCGTTCAGACCGGGCGCAGGCACGAGGCCACCGGCCCTGCTGGGCCGTGACGTGCTCATCGACCACTTCGGTACCACCGTACGGCGTGCCCTGGCCGGCCAACCCGGGAAGAGCGTCATGCCGATCGGGCTGCGCGGCGTCGGCAAGACCGTCTTGCTCAACCTGTTCACCGAGATCGCCGAGGCCGAGGGCCTCGCCGTCGGCTTCATCGAGGCACCCGAGACCGGGGACTTCAGGCTCCTCCTGGTCAACCGGCTCCGGAAGATCCTGCTCTCCTACGACAACCAGCGGAAGACAACCAAGGTCTTCAAAGCCCTCCGGATCCTGAAGACCTTCACCCTGCAGCTCCCCGACGGAGCCAAGATCGCCCTCGACGTCGACGCCCTGGCCGGCTCCGCCGACAGCGGCAACCTGGCCGAGGACGTCACCGACCTCCTCGTCGCCGCCGGCGAAGCCGCCCAAGAACGCGGCAGCGGGATCCTCATCGCCGTCGACGAGGTCCAATACCTGTCAGGCACCGAACTCGCCGCGCTCATCACCGGGATCCACCGCACCACCCAACAAGACCTCCCCGTCGTCCTCGTCGGAGCAGGCCTGCCCCAGCTGCCAGGCCTGGCCGGCGACGCCAAGTCCTACGCCGAACGGCTGTTCGAGTTCCCCCGAATCGGCCCCCTCGATCCCGACGACGCCCGCGCCACCATCCTCGTCCCCACCCAGGCCCGAGGAGTCGAGTTCACCGACGGGGCCGTCGACGCCATCATCGAGCGAGCCCACGGCTACCCGTACTTCCTCCAAGAATGGGGCTACCACATCTGGAACGCAGCAGCGACCAGCCCCGTCGAACGCGGCCTCGTCGACGAAGTCACCCCACGGGTCGTGAAGCACCTCGACGACAACTTCTTCCTCGTGCGCTTCGACCGGCTCACCCCCGCCGAGAAGAAGTACCTCCGGGCCATGGCCGAGCTCGGGGCCGGACCCCACCGCTCAGGCGACATCGCCACCCAACTCGGCGTCCGCGTCGAGACAGTCGCCCCACGACGCAGCGGGCTCATCTCCAAAGGCATGGTCTACAGCCCCGCCCACGGCGACACCGCCTTCACCGTCCCGCTCTTCGATGACTTCCTCCGCCGCGAGATGCCCTGACTGCCCGGCAACCTACGCACGGCACCACCAGGGGTCGCCGAGTGCTCGGCGCACGGCTACCGCGGCGGCAGCTCGAGGGCCATCCCGGAACCCGAGGGTGCTACACGCGATAATCGCCCGAATCGCGTGTAGGTAGCGACTGCCGGGCGTGCCTGGCGGCACGGGCACCTTGGGCCGCCTCGTCGTGCCAAGGCTGCTCGACGCGGGCTGCGGGGTGCGCATCCCATCGTCAGCCGCATTGACCGGGCCATGTTCGGCTACTTCGGAGCCAAGCTGGCCGCGGAGCGGGTCGTCGCCGACTCCGGGCTGGGATGGACGACGCTTCGCTCCAACCCAGTTCCACGACCTGATGTTGACCACGACGCGCCAGCTGGCGAAGATGCCGGTGGTACCGGCCCCCAGGGTGAGGCGCATAGGGACCACACAGGTCGCCCTCCCCACTCCCCGGCGCGCAGTGTGGCTGCTCGGGCTCCGTCCGTCGCCGACCCAGGGAGCGTTTTGGTGTTGAGAAGCCAGACCTCCCAGGGCATGACGGGGCCGGCGTCCAAGGTTGGGCGTGGGCCGGCCAACTAGGCGGTGGTCATGCCAACCATCCGACGAGGGCCTCGGCGATCCGGTGGTACGTCAAGAGGCCTTGGTGGCTGGTGGAGGGGAAGGTCGCCCGCTCGCACCGGGCGAGAGCGACGGTTCGGCGGTTGCCGAGGCCGAGGGCGCTGCTTGGGCGGACCATCAGGTCACCGAGAAGGACTGCGGCCAGGTGACGTTCCGAGGTGCCGAGGTGACCGGCGACGAGATGGTGGCGGGCACCCTCGAGCAGGCCGCCCCCGCCGTTGTCGGCGAGCGGTTCGTCGCTGCCGGCGGTGAGGAGGCCGTGACCGAGGTCGCGGATCCCGGCCGACCGCATGTGGAGGACGGCGGCCACCGGTCGGGCTTCGGCGACGTGACCCAGGAGGCGGCCGAGAACGTTGACTCCCTGCTCGAGCGTGGCCCCATGATGGGGCGAGCCGAGGTAGACACAGGACCGAACCAGCCTGGGCCACCCATGGCCGGCGTCGACGGCCTGGGAGCACGCCGACCGGATCACCAGGCCGCCCATTGAGTGGCCGACGAGCGCCACATCGGTCACCGGCACCGCCCATCCGGTGACCAGCTCGTCGATCAGCGACGCCAGCGACATGCCATTCGCCGCGACGGCCAGGCCGGTGTTGTAGCGAACCGCGGCACCGGTCCAGCCGTGAGGCTCCAGGGCGTGGGCGTAGGACCAAGGCCGACGGACGTCGTCTCGTCCCACCCACGCAAGGTCGGTCTCAGCCAAGCCGTGGACGAACAGCACCAGGCGGCCAGTGGCCCCCGGGAAAGCCGCGTCCAGACCGCGCCGATCCAGGGGCACGTCCTCTCCCCCGCTGCGCAACGTCATCGGCAGGGCCAGCGGACTGCCCTCCTCATGGAGACGGTCACCGACGAAAGCGTCAAGGGTCGCCAGCACCTGGGCGCCCGCTGCGGACCTCGCCAACGGTGACCCGTCGGCCCGAGGCGCCAGCAGGGACCCGGCGGTCTCACCGACGGCCCCGGCGAACGCTCGAACGGCGGTGTAGGCGCCACCTGAGACGGCATCGTGCACCACCCTGACCGGCGCCCCCAGCCCGCCCAACCCCCAGAAGGCTCGGGCGGAGACGACCTGGTTCAACTCCTCTGCCCATCCCGCCACCCCGCCGG
>JALZAH010000576.1 GCA_030948425.1 Actinomycetota bacterium | reverse complement strand
TCTACGTGGAGCGCGAGTTGCTCCTGGTCGCCCGTCTCACGGTCGCCGTCTCCGGAGGCCTGGCCGGTCTGGCCATGCAGCAACTTCCGTCCCGGCTCCGGGTGGTGGCCATCTCCCGGGCGCAGGGAGGCCACCTCGAGCACCCGCCCCGGCGCGACACCACCTTCGCGGCCGGGGATCGGGCGTACCTGATCGGGCCCTACCGGGAGCTGCTGGTCGCCCTCCGTCGAGACGCCGAGGCGGGTGTCGTCCACGCCGGGGTCGACGAACCGGCCGCCAGCTCCCGGCCGGACCCGGAGGGTTCCGCCCCGTGACCGTGGACAGCCACATCCACCTGCTGCCCGAACGCCTCGGCGTCGCCGTGCGCCGGTTCTTCGCCGATCGCCTCGGTTACCAGTCCTGGGCCTACCCTGTGGATCACGACGTCGTGTGCGCCCGCCTGGCCGTCGAGGGGGTGGAGGAGGCGTGGAACCTCCCCTACGCCCACAAGCCCGGGATCGCCGACGAGCTCAACGCGGCCACGGCGGCTATCTCCGCTGCCCAGGCCGACGGCCCGGTGCGTGTCGTTGCCGGGGCCACGGTCCACCCTGGCGACGACGACCCCCTGGTCATCGTCCGTCGGGCCGTCGAGGACCTGGGTGCCCGGGTCCTCAAGCTGCACTGCTCCGTCGGCGACTATGACCCCGACGACCCCCGGCTTGACCCGGTGTGGGCTTACACAGCGTCGATCGCCCTGCCCACCGTCGTCCATGCCGGGCACGCCATCTCGGGCCACACCGGCGCCGACGAGCTGGTGCCGATCGCCACCGTCGCTCGACGCTGGCCCCAGACCAGGATCATCATCGCCCACTGCGGGCACCGGGCCGCCACCACCGCCCTCGATCTGGTCTACCGCCACCGAGAGCTGTACGCCGACCTCACTCCGGTCGTATCCGAGCCGGTCCTGGCCCCTCCGGAGAAGGTGGCCACGGTGGGCGACAAGGTGCTCTTTGGCTCCGACGCACCGAACAGCTTCCTGACGGTGACCGAGTCACTGGCGTGGGTGGACGCCATGGGTCTGGAACCCGACGTCCTCACCGCCGTCACCGGCGGCAATGCCCGGCGCCTGCAGGCCGAGATCCGCTCCTGAGACCCGGCGAGCTCGCCGGTCCCCAGGATCAACGGTTCTGGGCCTGCTGCAGCTCTCGCCAGGTGCTGCGGGGCCCAGCGGGCTCCTTGGGCAGACCGAGGACCATCTCGCCCAGGATGTTGCGCTGGATCTGCGACGTGCCCGCATAGATCGTCCCCGCCCGGGCTGAGAGGAAGGTCCCGACCCACGCAGCGCTGTCGTTGGGCGCTCCGACGTCGTCGGCGCCGAACGCGCTGGTCGGCGAACGACCCGACGGCACCATGGCATCGGCGCCGAGGATGTCGACCGCCAACTCGCTGACCTTGAGGTGATACTCACTCCAAAAGAGCTTGAAGATGGATCCCTCGGGGCCGGGCGAGGCTCCGGCCAGGAACCCGGTAAGGGTCCGCATCCCCAAGAACCGCATGATCTCCACCTGGCTGTAGCACCCCGCCAGGCGCTGGCGGATGAGCGGATCGGTGTTCCTTCCTCGCTCGACAGCCAAGGCCAGCAGGCGATCGAGCTCCGCTCGGTACGAGATCGGTACGGTGGCGGCCGCCTCCCCCCGCTCGTAGCCGAGCAGGGTCATGGCCACGGCCCACCCTTGGTTGATCCCGCCGATGATGTTCTCCCCAGCCGTACGGGCATCGGTGAAGAACGTCTCGTTGAACTCCGACGACCCGTTGAGCATCCTGATCGGGCGGACCTCCACGCCGGGCTGATCCATCGGCACCAGCAGGAAGCTGATGCCTTTGTGCTTGGGCTGGTCGGGGTCGCTGCGGGTCAGGACGAAGATCATGTTGGCCAGGTGGGCGGCCGAGGTCCAGATCTTCTGTCCGTTGATCACCCACTCGTCGCCGTCGAGCACGGCCCGGCACCCGAGACTGCCCAGGTCAGAGCCGGCGCCCGGCTCGGAGTATCCCTGACACCACCGGTCCTCGCCGGAGAGGATCCGCGGCAGATAGTGCCGCTTCTGCTCCTCGGTCCCCCAGGCCAGGATGGTGTTGCCCACCATCTGGATGCCGAAGGTGTCGTTGGCCGTTCCGGTGGGCACACCGGCCTTGAACAGCTCCTCGACGAGCAGCACCTGCTCCAGGGCGGACAGGCCACCGCCTCCGTATTCCTTGGGCCAGGCGGCAGCCAGCAGGCCATGTTCGTGCAGCGTGGCCCGCCACTGGGTGGCGAATGTGGTCGCCTCATCGGCCGAGAGTGAACCGATTCCCTGCCAGTCGACGGGAAGGTGTTCGCCGAGGAAGGCACGCACCTTTTCCCGATAGGTCTCGGCTTCGGCGGGGTAGCGAGGTTCCACACCCTCACGCTACCAATCGCCGTTGAGGTGAGGCTCGGCGAACCCACGTAGGGTGAGAGCCGTGGGGCAGGGATGCGGCATCGATATCGGCGGATCGGGAATCAAGGCGGCGACGGTCGACCTGAGCACCGGCGAGCTGACCTCGGACCGGGTGAGGGTGGCCACGCCGACGCCCTCGACGCCCCACGCGGTGGCCGCCGTCGCCGCCGACGTCATTGCCCAACTCCGCTGGACCGGCCCGGTGGGCTGTACCTTTCCTGCGGTCGTCACCGCCGGCGTGGCCCGCACGGCCGCCAACGTCGATGCCTCATGGGTCGGCACCAACATCGAGGAGGTCGTCGGGGGGGCTCTGGACGTCGACGTCACCGCCCTCAACGACGCCGACGCCGCCGGGTTGGCCGAGGCTCACTTCGGCGCCGCCCGGGACCAGCCGGGGCTGGTGGTGGTGGTCACCCTCGGTACCGGGATCGGCACCGCCCTCCTCCACGACGGCCGTTTGGTGCCCAATGCCGAGCTCGGCCACCTCGAGGTCGACGGTGTCGACGCCGAGACCACGGCAAGTGCCGGCGCCCGTGAACGGGAGGGTCTCGGCTGGAAGGCCTGGGCTCCGCGCCTCCAGCGCTACCTGAAGACCTTGGAGAACTATCTCTGGCCCGACCTGCTCGTCATCGGGGGCGGGGTCAGCAAGAAGGCCGACAAGTTCGTCCCGCTCCTCGATCTGCGCACCCCCGTGGTCGCCGCCGTCCTGCGCAACCAGGCGGGGATCGTCGGCTCGGCCATGGCCGCCGATCTGGCCGGTTCGGACACCGGGGCCGGATCTCGGACGGCGGCCGGCGCCGCCGGAACGACCTGATAACAACCGCCGGCCAGGCCCTTCACTACGCTCGGCACTCATGAGCGAACCTGGCGGGACCGAGGACCAGCCTCCCGAGCATCCCCGGCCTCCGGATCCGACGTGGGGAACCAACCCTCCATCCGGGCCCACCTTCCCTGCCCAGCCGCCGGGCGGCCCGTCATCTGGTGGCTACGGCACCCCCGGTGGCTACGGCACCCCCGGTGGCTACGGCAACCCTGGCGGCTATGGCAACCCTGGCGGCTATGGGCAGGACGCCGGAGGGTACGGCCAGCCTGGCGGTTACCCCGAAACCGGAACCTATTCGAGCCCCGGCAGCTACCCCGGTCCCGGCGGCTACCCCGGCTCCGACGTGGGGTACAACCCACAGGGTGGGGGTGGGTGGCAGGGCCACCAGCAGGGGAACTGGCAGATGGGTCCGGGCTACACGTCGCCGCAGACGTCAGGCAAGGCCATCGCCGCGCTGGTGTGCTCCATCGCATCGGTGTTCATCGTCCCGATCGTCCTGGCCATCATCGGCTTCATCCTGGCCCTGCTCGGCCGTGGCGACATCAACCGCTCGCAAGGCCGACTGGGCGGTTCCGGCATGTGCCTGGCCTCCATCATCATCTCGGTCCTGTCGTTCATCATCTGGGTCATCATCATCATCGCCATCATCGTTGCTGTCGGCAGCGCCACCACGACCAGCGGCTACGGCTACAACGCCCTGCACACCCTGGTGGCACCGATGCGCCGCTGAGGCGAACCCACCAGCAGGGGCGTGAACAAGCGACCGATCGGGTCAGGTCGAGTGGCGAGTAGCGTTCGAGACACATGGACGTGCTCGTCGCCATCGAGGCGTTCGACGTGCCGGATCGCCTGGCGATCAAGGCGCGCCGGATCGTCACCGTTCCCGCTCGACCGTTGTCGTCGGACGTGGTAGCTGATCTGCGGGCCCACATCCCCCGGTGGGTAGGTGTGATCGGGCCCCCCGGCGAGGCGTTGGCCGCCGCCCGGGACCTGCACAACGCCGGCCTGGCGGTGAGGCTCTACACCGACGCCGCCCCTGAGGATTCGCTGGCCGGGGGCATCGACGTGGAGCCCATCAGCGACTCCGGAGCGCCCATGGAGATCGCCGATTCGCTCGTCGACCTCATCGGCAACACGCCCCTGGTCCGCCTGGATCGCATCGGTCGGGACCTGAGCTGCACCCTGGCGGCCAAGCTTGAGTACCTCAACCCGGGGGGCAGCGTCAAGGACCGGCCGGCCCGGGCCATGATCGAGGCGGCCGAGCAGGCCGGGCTGCTCAAGGCGGGCGGCACCATCGTGGAGCCGACCTCGGGGAACACCGGCACCGGCCTGGCCATCGTCGCCGCCCGTCGTGGCTACCGCTGCATCTTCACCATGCCCGACAAGATCGCCAAGGAGAAGATCGCTCTCCTGAGGGCCTACGGAGCCGAGGTGGTGGTCTGCCCCAGCGCCGTCGAACCCGACCACCCCGACTCGTACTACCGCACCGCCCGGAGGCTGGCCGAGACCACGCCGGGGGCGTTCATGCCCAACCAGTACGACAATCAGGCCAACCCGGCGGCCCACGTAGCCACCACCGGTCCGGAGATCTGGCGCCAGACCGCAGGGCGGATCACCCACTTCGTGGCCAGTATCGGCACCGGGGGGACCATCTCGGGGATCGGCCGTTACCTGAAGGCCCAGAACGCCGAGATCCAGATCATCGGGGCCGACCCCGAAGGTTCCGTCTACTCCGGGGGCAGCGGGCGCCCGTACCTGGTGGAGGGCATCGGCGAGGACTTCTGGCCCAGCACCTACGACAAGACGGTCGCCGACCGGGTGGTGAAGGTGTCCGACCGCGACAGCTTCCTCACCGCCCGGCTGGTCACCGCCGAGGAGGGCGTCCTGGCCGGCGGCTCGTGCGGCACGGCCGTGTGGGCGGCGATCGAGATCGGCCGGGATCTGGGCCCCGATGCCGTCGTCGTCGTGCTCCTGCCCGACTCGGGCCGCGGGTACCTGTCCAAGGTCTACGACGACGAGTGGATGGCCGACCACGGGTTCGTCCGCTCCGCCGGTGACACGGTCGAGTCCGTCCTGGCCGCCAAGGGCACCTTTCTGCCCCGCTTGGTCCATGTTCACCCCGATGAGACCGTCCGCTCCGCCATCGCCATCCTTCGCGAGTACGGCGTGTCCCAGATGCCTGTCGTCAAAGCCGAGCCGCCCGTGGCCCTCGCCGAGGTGGTGGGCACGGTCAGTGACCGACACCTGCTGGAGATGGCCCTCGGCGATCCGGGGATCATCGACCGACCGCTCGGCGAGGTGATGGACCCGCCGTTGCCGATGATCGGCACCGGCGAGACGGTGGACGTGGCCGCCGCCCGGCTGAGCGAGGCCAGCGCCGTCCTGGTCATCGACCAGGGCAGCCCGAGCGGGATCCTCACCCGCTCGGATGTCCTCGACTTCCTGGCCCGACCGAGAACATGACCGCCGGCCCCGTCGACGCCGCCGGGTTCGCCACACCGAGCAGCCGTGGCTTCGAGACCTTGGCGGTCCACGCCGGCCAGCATCCCGATTCCCAGACCGGGGCGGTGGTCCCGGTCATCTCTCTGGCCACCACCTACGCCCAGGAGGCCGTCGGCAGGCACCTGGGCTACGAGTACAGCCGCAGCGGCAACCCCACCCGCTCCACCCTTGAAGCATGCCTGGCGGCCCTGGAGGGTGCACCCTGTGGTCTGGCGTTCTCCAGTGGTTTGGCCGCCGAGAACGCCCTGCTGCACCTCCTGGGACCCGGCGACCACCTGGTGATCCCGACCGATGCCTACGGTGGCACCTTCCGCCTGATCGACAAGGTGCACCGGCCGCTCGGGATCGAGCACACCGCGGTGGCGCTCGCCGACCTCGACGCCATCGAGGCGGCCTGGCGGCCGAGCACCCGCATGGTGTGGGTGGAGACCCCGTCCAATCCCATGCTCAACATCACCGACATCGCCGCGGTGGCCGACATCGCCCACCGCCGCGGGGCGGTGGTCGTGGTCGACAACACGTTCGCCACGCCGTACCTGCAGCGGCCGCTGGCGCTCGGGGCCGACTTTGTCGTGCACTCGACCACCAAGTACCTCGGTGGCCACAGCGACGTGGTCGGTGGCTTCGTCGCCGCCGCCGACACCGCCCGGGGCGAAGAGGTGGCCTTCTTCCAGAACGCGGTCGGCGGTGTACCCGGCCCGTTCGACTGCTTCCTCGTCCTACGGGGGGTCAGGACCCTGCCGCTGCGCATGGACCGCCACAACGCCAACGCCGCCGTGGTCGTTGATGCTCTCGAACGTCACCCGGCGGTGGCCCAGGTCCTCTACCCGGGCCGACCCGACCACCCGGGTCATGCCTTGGCCGTCCGCCAGATGCGTGGCTTCGGCGGTATGGTGTCATTTGTGCTGCGCGGGGGCGAAGCGGCGGCGCTGGAGGTGGCCCGCTCCACCGAGGTGTTCACCCTGGCCGAGTCCCTGGGGGCGGTGGAATCTCTGATCGAGCACCCCCACAAGATGACGCATGCCTCGGTAGCCGGCTCCCCCCTGGCCGTCGACCCCGGGCTGCTGCGCCTGTCCGTCGGGGTGGAGAGCGCGTCGGACCTGGTCGCCGATCTCGACTACGCCCTCGACCGGGTCCGCTGAGGAGGACGGGCATGGACGACCACGGCGAGATCGACCGAGGCGCGGCCGCTGTGGTCTCCGATCGCGGCCACCGTCACCACCGCAACGAGGACGCCGG